>JBDNIA010000156.1:0-1726 GCA_041688525.1 Crocinitomicaceae bacterium
CCATCGTGAATAGCCTTTTTTGCCAAAGCTTCATCTAAAGTATAACGACTGATTCCGAAACCACCAAGAGGTAGGGATGCTTTTATGAGTTTGCTTTTAGGTGTTGATATTTCAAATTTATTAATTTTTTGAGCCCCTAATTGGAACACATCGATTTCTAAATAAGCTAGATAGGGTAGGACTTCATTGGAAATATATTCTCCACAAACTTTATGCTTAGGATACATATTCTTTTCTATAACCAATACTTCGATACCAGCTTTTGTCAAGTGGATAGCCGACGATAGTCCAGCCAAGCCTCCACCAATAATAATAACATCAAAGTGTACTGAATTTGTTTTCAAGAATGAGTTCTTTTTTGTCATCAAAGATAATATGTTTTAATTGGAAAGTACGGAGGAAAGCAGGGGAAGTTCATTTATAATTTTAAATACAAGCTGTTGGATAATGATAACGTTACATCGGTTAGTGAGTGCTTTGATTGGTTATTCGATCGTGAAAAACAAGCCTCATGCTTTGTGCTAAATTGACGTGTAAATAAGCTGAACCTCAAATTTTTCGAGTCAGTCGTCTTTTGACTTTTTATGAAATTCCAGTTCAATTTGTTCCCTTGCTCTTTGGTCGCTTAATTTCTCCATCAAGTACTAATGGCGCCGATATAATCATCAAATTTTTTATGATATATTGCCCATCCAAAGCGGGAAGTAAAATATTGTTCGACTGAAAAGTTACATCAGGAAGAAATAGTAAAGGCATAAAAGTTGCAATCAATTCTAATAATAAAAGTACAATCGCTATACGCGTTGTTTTTTTATACAACAAGTAAATACCAATTAGAACTTCCCATAAACTAATAATTATTAACCAACTTTCTGGCGAACCAAAGGACAGCCATACTCATGTTGACTTCAATAAGCCCTCGGCTGGAGAAAGCCCTAAAGGTTTTAAGATACCAAACCAAATAAATATGACTCCAAATGATATACGAATTGAAGGAATACTGGCGCTCTTCATGTATTTTATACTTGCAATATCTAACTTATGAATAACTTTTTTCATGATTATCTCTATAATTTTAGACTCAGGGATTGTTCGTAATGGTTATTTTTTCAATCTTCTTAAGTAATTTAAATGGCGAATTTATTGCTTCATTGACCGAGAATATATCTGCTTTTATAAGAATTAATAACGCGCACAAAGACAAAGAGTTCAGATGAATTATCAACTATATTTTTCCGTTACTGTTTAGTAAAATTATAGATTAGTTAATTTGTGTTGAACATTTGCACATAAAAAAGTAAACCCCTTGTTTGAGGATGAATTGAATTTTAGTTATTGATCAATTTCTTTGTGCCAGTCTTTTTTGAGTTTTCGAGAGATTTGGTGCGATGAATTTAATAGAACAGATGTAATCGACAGAAATTCATTAGCTTCGAAAGTATTCATATGCAGTAGATTTACCATTAAACCCCGTCATTTTATCATAAAAAAACAGCATCTAAATTTCTTCAGATGCTGTTTTTAACTTTATTTGAAAGCCTATTTTATTTAAGTGACTTCATATCAATTACAAATCTGTATTTAACATCATTGGTTGTAACGCGGTCATAAGCTGTATTGATATCTTGCATATTTATAAGCTCGACATCACTGGTAATATTGTGCTCTCCGCAAAAATCTAACATCTCTTGGGTTTCTTTGATACCACCAATTAAAGAACCAGCAA
>JBDNIA010000157.1:0-5309 GCA_041688525.1 Crocinitomicaceae bacterium
GCAGCCCAGTGCATCTTATTTTGAATGGTTTTGAAGAATTGCCGAGCTATTTCTGCTTGTGAATCATAATCTACACTTGTAGCATAAATGTCTAATACTTTTCGCCAAAATACTTTTTCTGATGAGCGTATATCCCTGATACGCGCCAGTAATTCATCAAAATAATTGCCACCTCCAGCTTCTTTTAGCAAGTCATCATTCATTGCAAACCCTTTTACAATGTACTCTCGTAAACGAGCGGTAGCCCATTGCCTGAATTTTGTTCCTTGAATACTTTTAACACGATAACCAACTGATATGATTACGTCTAAATTGTAATATTTAACAGCCTTTTCTTGTGTTTTTCCTTCGATAGCACCGTGTTGAGTGGTGTGTCGGAAATCCCGACATACCACTTCTTCGTCTAATTCAGCTTCTTTAAAAACATTGCGAATATGTTCTGTAATAGTACTTCTTCCTTTATTAAAAAGCTCTGCTATTTGAGCTTGGGTTAACCATACCGTTTCGTTCTCTAAACGAGTTTGAATTTTGGTTAAACCGTCTTCGGTTTGATAGATGATTATTTCTGTATTCATTTTTTGTTCCATCGTGGCAATTCTCCATATATTTCTTTGTACTTGTTTATAAGTACTCGCTCAATATCACTTGGTAAATCTAGATGTTTTTCTGAATGAGTAACAAACCAATAGATGTCTAAAGCATGAATTCCTTCTTTATTAATTTGTTCTGACCAGATTTTATTTCTATTTTCTTTATTAACTTGATGCCTATTGACAATGGTTTCTTTAATCCCATCAGTATTTACTTCTCCACTCTCTCCAATGTAAACAAGACGTACTTTACCTCTTTCGAGGGCATAAACGATGTAAACTCCAAATTTGTTCGTTGGTGCATTACAGACTTTTGCCAGTTCATCCTTTGATTCAAAAATGAAATGATTATTATCCTCGTATTTATTCAATTCGTCAAACATATTATCGTTATTAATTTTCCACAATTTTAATCTCCTCCTCACTCAACCCATAAAGCCCATAAACCATTTTATCAATCTCACCATCTACCCTGTTAATCTCTGATTTTAAAGCTTGTGCCTGTTGCTTTTGTTCGTTAAAGTAGTGCATCCACTCTGCTTCTTCTGATAAACTCAATTGTACCTTGGCTTTTTTCAATTCTTTCAAAAAGTCTCCAAACCCCAATTCGTGCCAGTTTTGAAGATTCTTGCTTGGATTCTCTATATCACATTTACTTTGTAGTAGTTCCAATAGACTTTTCTTCAACTTCATTAAATCTCCATTAATTGACATTATCTTGTCTACGAACTGAGAAAGAACATCTTTTTTTTCATCCAATTTATCGGGAACGGGAAACCCTAAAACATTATTAACATTCAATTTAGGAAACGCTTGGCGATTCAAATTCACATTTGATAATATGAAATACTTTGAACACACAACACTTCCAAGAATAGCCAGCAAAGGCTTAACCAAGTCCTCCTTCCCTTCTTTAGGTATGAAGTTAAACACATCTGTATTGTTGATTACTGTTTGATCTTCATACGTTATGTCAATTTTTTTCTTGGATAATATTCTATTTAGTAAAAGTCTTGAGCCTGAAAAAATTTCTAACTTCCTAGGAGCTGCCAGATTCTTTCCATATTTAATGTATTCTTTTGATTTCTTAAGATTAAAACGTTGCACATTTGCTGCCCCTATAAGTGGGAAAAATGTATCATCCTTTTTGGTTTCTGAATGATAAACTTTCGCTTGCATCATTTCTCTTGTTTGAGTAGGTATTCCTTTTCCCTTTTCGTAAGGTTTCATTCCTTGATACCCTTCAAGATAATCACCGATAACTTTTTTTCCTTTTAAATTAAGCTTTTCGTCAAATGAAATAAGTGTTTCAGAATTAGCATCAGCAAACTCTATTATTAAAGATGAGGCCCACATTCGTCCGTCAATTGCCGACAGTCTTTGTTGAATTGTTTTTAGATTTTTATTTATAGAATTTACTCTCGTAATTTTTGGGAAACGGTCTTCAATATCACGTGCTCCGGTTAATAATACAGTATCTACAGTTGCATCCTCAAAAACCCTAAAAACATTTAGTATTTCATTACATTGATTATCTAGGAAGATTAATTTCCTTAATCTTGAATCATACTGAGTAGACAACCAATAGTTAGGAATGATTACACTATATCTTCCATTGTCGCAAATAATATCTATCAGTTTTTCAATAAATATGGCGTAAGTATTGATTTGGTATTCAGCCGTTTCGTAATTTTCATATATAAACTTTTTCGTAGTTTCATCGATCGAATGGGACTGGACATAAGGCGGATTTCCAATCACCACATCAAAACCGCCTTTGTGTTCGGTACGGAAGGCGTGTTCGTAGGATTGCTGCATAGTATCGCTTTCAACAAGGGTTTGCAACCCCTTGTTACTATGCAGCTCGTGTTTCACCCTATTGTTATGTATATACTCAATGGTATTCCATAATTGTTCTTCAGATTTTATATAGGTAGTACTGTATTTTTGAGCCCAAAGTGTAAATTGTTCCTCTTTCGGTATTTGCAAATGTTCTTTGAGTTTTTGAGAAGATTTTCCTTTCAACTTTCGTACAATATTTGGTAATTCTTCTTCCTCACATACCAATAAAAAATGAACATGATCTCTACAGATATTCAATGCCATCGCATTTAAATCATCTTGCTCAACTATTTCTTTGATGGTTTTTGCTACTACAACTTCATGTTCATCTTCTAACCAAAAAGCAACTCCTTTTTTTACTTTATAATCAATCATGCGCTGCGAAGTGCGTGAATTATGCACAACCCAAGTAATATGAAACGCCTTTTTCTCCTTTTCTTCAAAAACACTCGGAAACTCCTTTTGCCAATTAAAGGCTTTCTCTCCTGCTATTTTTGGATCATCAATTAATGAATTACCGCATTTAATGTTGTTGTTTAGTGAGGTTAATTTCCTCCCCTTTTGTGCAGTACGCAGCCATAATGAAAGCTTTGGAATGTCAACACTCTAGTCGTTAATATCCACACCAAAAATGTTTTTTTCTAGTATATGGTTTTCCACTCCCGGAAATTCAAACTCATTTCCTAGTAATTGCGATTCCAGTTAATCAATGTACCCATGTTCGTCCATTAAAAACTCCAAAGCTTGGTTTAAGAAAGCACCAGAACCACAAGCAGGATCGCAAATGGTAATGTTCAACAACCAATTTCGATACGCTTGCAGGTTATCGTCCAAACTTTTAATCATTTCCTTTTTACGGTTGCGCCTGCCTTTGGCGTATTCTTCATCAACAATGCCCAATTCGGCTTTCTTTTCATCACATAATTTGCCAACCGTATTGTCAACTATGTATTTGGTAATGTATTTTGGGGTGTAAAAAACACCGTCTTTTTTTCGTTTGGTTTTGCTCTTGTCTATCTCCTGCCCTTCCAGTTCAGCTGTAATGTTCTCAATTTCGTTCAGCGAGTTTTCAAAAATGTGTCCGAGTATATTTACATCTACTTCGCTTTGAAAATCGTAATTCGTCAATTTCATTACGTGCGGATGAAGTATTTCATCATCCAGTTTAATGTTATCCAGCACTTCATCCGGCAAAAACAAACCGCCATTGTATGCAAAAATATCATCAACGGCTTTCTGTCCTTTTCGCCCTTTATCAATGTAACCGAAATACTGCTTAAAAATTTCGTACAACGGCTTATACGCATCTTCTTGCTTTAGCAGTTCCCAGCGGCTTACAATACGAGAAATGGAATTAGGAGGCAACAAACCGCTGTCTTCTGCAAAAAAGATAAACAGATAGCGATCGAGCAATTTTTGTGTTTTCTTAAACAGTAATAATTTGTCTTTTTTAGAACTGTTCTTGACCATATTATGCCACAAATCAGTGCGAAATGAAGCGTAATCTTTATACAGCTGTTTGGTAATTTGTTCTTCTTTAATTAAACTTTCTTCCTTTACTTTTAGCGGAACACCATTCAATAAGTTATCGGCGTTTAAGCACAGCCATAGCAACTGAAATTCAGTTTCTGTAAGCGTAAAAAGGTTAAACTCTAAATGCTCTACCGAATGATGAATGAAGAAACGCAGTTTCTCAAAATTGGAAGTAATGACATACACACAGCCCGTTTGGTTATTCTTGTAATTGAATGCCTGAACATTAATTTTATCTAAATCTTTGGTATCTGTTCCTTTCAGTTCAATAACAGCTAAAGCTTTGCCGTCCTGCAGAATAGCACCATCACATTTTTTTGCTCCTTTTTCGTTTTTTAGTTCGGTAGTTAAATTAAAATTTGGTTGAGGATTTAAGGTATAACCTAGTATATCAACAAATAGTTCACGTAAAAAACCTTCTTGAAACTGTTCTTCTTTAGCATCACGGATGTTTTGTTGAATTGTAAGATTGTGGAAATAAGCAGTAAACTTTTGGTAAGCAGCTTTAACTGTTACCGCATCCTGTCCTTTCAGGTGTTTATTGAGTACTGAATTTTGAAAAAATGCCATTTACTAGTATACTAAATTAGGTCAAAAATAGAAGCGGAAAGATACAGATAAATTCATATTTCACCTTGGTTTTTAAAAGAGAATTTATTAATGCAAAGTTGGATTATCTGGGCGTGCCCCTGCGGGTCGGGCTATCCGCACTACACGGTAGTTTGCTTCTATCCCTCACGCGCTTCAAAATAAGTAAATCCCGAAAAGGTCTTTACCCATTTTTCGCTATGAAAAGCGGTAAGTAAAAGTTAAAAAGTTACCCTGAAAAAGGTCAACTTTTTAACTTTTACATGAAGTAGTTGATTTTTTTTCCTCCCCTTCTTTAAAAAGATTAAATTTTTAAACCTAAGCAAAGTAACATAACGCAATCCATTATAGGACATTCTTATAATTTTGACGTCACGGCATTTACATACCGATTTCATAATAATCTAACAAATATTACTTTATTTTCACTAACTTGCCTTTCCGCATAATTTAAATGTATTCATGACGAATCAAACTTAATGATTCTCACAATTCAATTAACTTTTGTGCTCTATTTTTTATTTATCTTAAACAATAAATTAAGTTATGAAAAGAAAAATTACTTTATCGAATTTTACAGTAATGTTAATCCTATTTTTTGGGGTGAATAATGTTTGGTCTCAAACCGTTTACACCTTTACGCCTTGCGGAGCAGCTGGAAAAAATGGCCCAAACCAGACTCAAGTAACCACAGCGTACTCTGCGACAAGTTTGTCAGGAAACGTAACGGTTACCAATGGAATTCAGTTTTGGACA
>JBDNIA010000158.1:0-10838 GCA_041688525.1 Crocinitomicaceae bacterium
AATTCAACTGTATCAAAATGAAGATTGGCGCAATCGATTTTGAAAAAGAAATTTCTTTACTCACAGAATTGCGTTCCAAAAATCCAGCCGACAAAATGATTCTTCGCGTGGATGCCAACGGAGCTTTCAACGAAACCAATGTTAGAGAGCGTTTAAAAGCTTTAGCTACATTAGAAATCCATTCCATTGAACAACCAATAAGACCCGGTCAAATTGATTTAATGAAACAGCTTTGTGAAGAAAATATCTTACCAATTGCTCTCGACGAAGAACTGATTGGAATTTACTCGACCGAAGAAAAACAGAGTTTACTAACTGCAATGCAACCGCAATACATTATTTTGAAACCGAGTCTGCATGGCGGAATTCTTTCTTGCATGGAATGGATAACTATCGCCGAAAATCGAAACATCGATTGGTGGATAACTTCAGCTTTGGAATCAAACGTTGGTTTGAATTGTATAGCGCAATTTACAGCGCAATATCCAATTAACAAGCATCACGGTTTAGGAACGGGAAGCTTGTATACGGATAATGTGGAGAGCAAACTAAAAGTGAAAAAAGGATATATTTCTCTAAAATAATATCTCCAATTTTCTACCTCACCAGAACCACCTTCTTCGGTAAACCAACTTTCCCTGTTTCATCTTTAATAGATAGCATATAAATTCCTTCGTCCAAGTTTTGAGTTGAGATTTTGAATTCATTTGCTACTTGACTTATTCGACCTTGAAGTTGAATTTTACCATTTATGTCAGTAAGCGTATAATTCGCATTATTTAGAATCGCACTTGAACTGATGAATAGATAATCGTCTGCAGGATTCGGGAAAACTTTGAAATTTAGGGTGTTTTCTGCCAGACCAATCGTACTATTTGCTGAAACAGTGAAGTCATCGAAATAGAATCCATCCAAGTTCACACCTCCATCAGAGCCAAAAATAAAGCGCATTTTTATTGTTTGTCCGATATAATCAGACAAAGAAATTTCTTCTCTTACCCAATTTTTCGAACCTTCATAAACTGGTTTATTATTTGGTTGAACGGAGCCACTTGCGCTTGTTCCAGGAACTGTGTATTTTCCACATTGTCCTATCCAAGTTGAACCATTATCTGTAGAAACTTGAAATTGACAAAAGTCATAATCTGCTTCAATTTCCCATTTCGCGAAGAAACTAACCTTCGCTTCACTGGAATTGGCTAGAGAAATTGGTGAAGTATATTCAAATGTTTTCGTTGCATTGCTAGCGTAATTACTTGGCGAAGCTCCATTTTCGGAATCACTATAGGCCAAACTTGGTGAATAGACAGTATGCGTTTCAGTTGTCCAGTTACCGATCCACTGTCCCGTTGTGCTGGCATTGTCAAATATAACAACCGGTAAAGTTCCAAACAGCTTTGTAATTGTGTCTCTCTTCGTCCAAGTTGGATAAACTGTTTCTAAAACATATCTTATGGTATCACCAAATTGGATATTACTCGCTAAAGTGTACGCAAAGGTTCCTTGAACAGGTGTTATCTTAGCCAAATCATAAGAAATTGGAGCGCCAATAGTTATAATGTTAAGCAAAGGCTGAATTTGAACAATAACTACTCCGGTATCCATTCCTATTCTTTCAGCTTCATGATTAAAAACTCCGGATGCTACAGCCACACTTGAAGGATCCAGATCTTTTACTATTAAATACCGATGTGCAATATGCGCCAAAATCAAATTCGGGAAAACCATTCCCTTGCTGATTGTTTCGATTTGATTTATTGGTGGCCAAAATCCTCCCGTTGTTCCAACTTCTGGTGTCATAGCAAGAATTTGTGGCTTTAGACTTAAATCCTCTTTGTACATGTAATCGTCTGAATCGCCAGAAGCTGGATACAAACCAGATGATTTTTGATTGACAAATCCGTTGTGCTGAACCATATATCCAGTAAATCGATTGAAATAATCGTGATCTACAGCAAATTCAGCTGCGGTAGTTCCTATTGGAAAAAGCAATAAATCACCATAAGTATGTGCATTAAATGCCAATTTAAATTCGTGGTTTTCACAGAACCATCTCATCGCTTGCGTCTCAGCTTCAGAAAAAGGTCCAGTTCCAGGATACGTGTCATTGTTTGTGTTGAAACTAATGCCTGTTGTTCCCCAGCCGTAGGAATAATTTCGATTTAAATCCACTCCCTTATTTGTTGTCCCAATATTTCGTCTGTTTTTTCTGTGCATTCCACCACCATTTGGATTCGTTGTTTCGTTGTAGATATAGCCATCTGGATTCAAACAAGGCACAAAATACATCTCACAATTGTTTACCAAATGTTGAATTTCTTCTGAGCCTGCGTAATTTTCAAGTAAATACCACATGTAATAAATCACTTCCGTCATTGAATTGGGTTCACGAGCATGATGGATTGCAGAATACAAAATTTCTTTCTCACCGCTTTCATTAATGGATGGATTATCGGAAATTCGAACCCAATAAATTGGTCTATTTTCTATCGTTTGAAACGTATCAATTGGGCTTTTTATAGAAATCAAATTCGGATATAGTTGTTGCATTAAATCTAAGTTGGCCAACATTTCCTGGTATTTATAAAAACCTCCCATCGTACCCAATTGGAAATTACTTGGTGTTACAGGATTGAAACCTGAATTCCCTAGAGTTGGGGCACAGATCTCATTTTTAGTTGGGGACTCTGGATCTTCATTTTGTTCAACATAATATTTTTGAACATCGTCAATCAATATGTCAATCTTAAATCCGCTATTTTTAATTCGCAACAGTTCTTCCTTTGAAAAATCTGAGACAAAGAAATAGCCTAATTTATGCGAACCATGATCAACCGCAATTCCTATATCAGACAAGGTTTTTAATCCATTTTGGTCAACATAAATCTTCGCTCTAGAATAATCTTGAGAAAATAAAAAAGTACTCGTAAAAAGGATGAATACGGCGAAAAGTTGTTTTAACATAAGTTTCTAATAATTGATTTAAGAAGCTAAATTAAACCAAATATTACTTTTCTTTTAATTATTTAACAATGATTCTTGAAATCGTTGAGGGAAATGAATTACAAGATATGTTAATACCCTTTATTGTATCTAGACATTTGCTAACTTTATTGCGTTGAAATAGAAAATAAATGGAAAATCGTAAAGTAACTTTTGGAAGAATTTTTTGGCCAAGCTTGGTGGCTGCCTTAATCGTTTCAATTATTGGTGTAATCCTATGGATTCTAGTCCTGACAGGAATAATTACATCGTTTGGAAATTTTGAAACTTCTAGTGCTTTAAATGTGAAGTCAAAAACGATATTACACATGAAACTGAACGGTCAAATAGGTGAACGTTCGAGTAAGACATTTCAAGCTTCTAATTTCCAAATAAACCAAAGAATTGGTGTGTCGGATATTATTGACGGACTAAAAATTGCGGCGAAAGACGACAGAATCAATGGGTTATATATTGAAATTGATGGCTTAAGCTGTGGTTATTCAACCGCAAAAGAAATTCGAAATGCAATTGATGAATTTGGAAAATCTGGAAAATTTGTAATCGCTTATAACAGCGGCGAAGTGATAACACAAAAAGAATATTATGTTTCATCTGCTGCCAATTCTGTTTATGCATTTCCAACAAGTTCGATGGAAATTATGGGACTTGCAAGCGAGTTAACTTTCTTCAAAGGGACTTTAGAAAAATTGGAAGTTGATGTGGAAGTTGTAAGAGGCAAAAACAACGATTTTAAGAGTGCTGTTGAACCTTTCTTTTTAGATAAAATGAGCGATTCCAGCAAAGTTCAAATGCAACGTTACATGAATTCCATTTGGGAGACCATTAAAACAGATATTAAAAAATCGAGATCAATATCCGAAAGTGATTTAGACGATATAGCCGATAATTTAAAGGTTCGTAAAACTAAAGATGCTGTTAAATATAACTTACTTGATAATGTAATGTACCGCGACGAGGTAATGGATCTTTTATCTGAAAAAATTGGTGCGGAAAAAGATGCGGATTTAACTTTTATGTCGTTCGAAAAATATGCGATAAAAAAAGTATTAAACGAGCAAATTCTAGTGCAAAATGATTCACCGAATATCGCAGTCGTCCTAGCTGAAGGAGATATTTCTGTTGACGGAGATGGTCTGACGCCAAAAGATATTTGCAAACAATTACAGGACGCGAGACGCAATAAATCAGTTAAAATTGTGGTATTTCGCGTAAACAGTCCAGGTGGAAGCGCTTTAGCAAGTGATGAAATTTGGAGAGAAGTTGAATTGACCAATAAAACGAAGAAAGTTATTGTTTCTATGGGAGATGTAGCTGCTTCAGGTGGATATTATATTTCCGCGCCAGCAACTCGGATTTTTGCTGAACCTTCTACAATAACAGGTTCAATTGGTGTTTTTGGTATAATTCCTTATACCGGTAGAATGCTAGAAAATAAAATTGGATTCTCTTTTGACTATGTATCTACAAACAAGCATCAGGCATTGTCAACAAATCGCAAAATGACGGCAGACGAATTAGCGGTTATTCAAGAAGAAGTTGATGCAATTTATGATGACTTTTTAGGGCGTGTAGCAATGGGCCGAAGAATGACTAAGGAAAAGCTAAACCAAATTGCTCGTGGACGTGTTTGGACTGGCGCCGACGCGTTGAAAATTGGGTTGGTTGACGAACTTGGTGGTTTATCGGATGAAATTGCATATGCCGCTGAACTTGCGGGTATTTCCAAAGACAAAACCAAGGTTGTTTATTACCCCTTACGTAAGGAAGATAAATGGGAGGCTATTCTTGAATTATTGGAGGAAAATGAAAATAATGCACAAGTCAGCTCAAACAAAATCCCCGAAGTTTTAATGGAGAATTATTTAAAATTAAAAAAACTAGAAAACTATACGGGAATACAGATGCGTCTGCCTTTTGAATTGGTGATTCGTTAATCTAAAATATCATGACAGCACTCTGTAAACTTATCTAATCTTGAATACACTTTTTAGGAATTTTATATGGAAATAGCAACATAGAGTTCCGTTTTTAAAAGCAACTAATTCTTGATTCTGCTCAAGCTATATCCATTATCTGTTGAGCTCACTTTAAATGTCTCGATCGAAAATGGAAGCACTCTTTCTTTTCTGTTCAAGTCTATGCACATCTTCCAATAGGTAATTTCAGTCAAGATAAAATTAATGGTTGAAGCCGAGGAATTGAAGCCATAATTTCTATTTGTTCGAACACGACATTCATTTCCGCAAAATCCTTGATTAAATGATGTGAAAGTTCCGTCTGACTTTAACTCTAAAAATGTTCCATAAACATTCTATTCTGCCATTTCAAGTTTGATTGTTTCTTGCCGAGCGATAGGAGAATAACCAGCAAGCCCAATAACAAAATTACTTTTCCATTTTTGTTGAATATTGACCAAAATTTTGACCAAATGTCAAAAAAAAGAATCCAATACAAGTGAGAATAAAAGAATATATTTCATCATGCATTTTTTTACTGCATAAATTTACAAGAAATCAGTTGAATTAGATTCTACTTTGGTAAGTGTACAAATCAAAATATCTTCCTTTCAAAGCTATCAATTCGTCGTGTTTACCTGTTTCAACAATCTTTCCGTCTTCGATAACCAAAATTTGATCGGCTTTTTGAATCGTACTCAATCGGTGAGCAATAACGAAAGTTGTTCTGTCTTTCATCAAAATCCCCAGACTTTTTTGAATGAATGCTTCACTCTCGTTATCGAGATTACTCGTTGCTTCGTCTAAAAGAATAACTTTCGGATTCGCTAATAATGCACGTGCAATGGTAATTCGTTGACGTTGTCCCCCTGAAAGCTTAACTCCTCTTTCTCCAATTACAGTATCCAGACCATCTTCAAATCGATCAGTAAACTCTGAAACATAAGCTCCTTCAACTGCTTTTAATAAGTCTTCTTCACTTGCATTTGGTCGTGGGAATAAGATGTTCTCACGTATTGTTCCTTCGTACAAGAAATCATCCTGCAGAACAACGCCTAAATATTGGCGATATGAATTTAAATCAACTTTCGACAGATCAATATCGTCCATGGTTACTGTTCCAGAATTTGGCGTGAGGAAAGTCGCAGCTAAACCAGCGATAGTTGTTTTTCCAGAACCAGAAGATCCAACCAAGGCTGTAACTGTTCCCGCAGGTGCTTTGAACGAAATGTTGTGCAAGACTTCTTTACTCTCTTCGTAAGCAAAACTTACGTCATTAAATTCAATATTCCCCTGAATTTCTCCCAATTGAATTGTACGAACTTCCAGATCATTTTCCTCCTTCATATTCATCAATTCTTGTGTTCTATCCAATCCGGCCATTGCTTCTGTCAATTGACTTCCAATGTTACTCATCTGCACAATTGGGGCAATCATAAATCCAAGAAGAAGTGTGAATTGCAAGAAATCACCTGGCGTCATGGAATTTTCAATCATAAAATACCCTCCAATTCCCATTATTCCAGCGGATGCGATTCCCAACAAAAGAGTAGCTGAGCTAGACATCGCGGCTGTTGCTGTCAAACTTTTTTTCACGTTCAGAAACAATTTCTCGACTCCTATTTCAAAAGAAGTGTTTTCTTGTTCCTCTGCATTAAATGCTTTGATGACGCGCACACCATTTAAGGTTTCCGTTAAACGACCTGTGACTTCAGCATTAATTTTTCCTCTTTCTCTAAATATTGGACGAATATATCCGAAAGCTTTCAAAGCGATAATAGCAAAAACGGCAACCGGAACCAATACGAAAAATGTCATCCAGGGATTTATCCGAATCAATAAAACGAGTGCAACAATTGCCGTAAACGATCCTCCGACCAGCTGAACTAAACCTGTTCCAACGATATTCCGAACACCTTCAACGTCTGACATTACGCGAGACACCAAAGCACCAGATTTATTATCGTCAAAAAAACGAATTGGAAGGGAGAGTAATTTGCGCTGAACTTGTGTACGCAACGTGGAAATCAAACGCTGAGCTTCCACACTTAACAATCTTGTAAGTGAAAACGATGAAACCGATTGCACGATGATAGCAGCCAAGACCACTAAAACGATTGTAACTAAAAAACCTGTATTTGAATTGGGAACCGCATCATCCAGAAGTGCCTTACTTGCAAATGGCAGAACCAAACCTGACAAACTTCGAACGACAATTAAAAATAAACCTATGCCTACGATTTTTTTTCGTGGCCAGATATATTCTTTAAACGCCCACTTAAACGAGACGTCGGTTTTTCTTTTTGCTTTCTTATCTTTTGCTTGTCCCATGTGTGCACTCATGCGCACGATTTGCCCAATATTGAGCCAAATACATTGAACTGACAAATAGGCAGATGACCCTATAAAATTGTGATGAAAAAAGGGTTTTTCTTTCTCGAGATTCCTGCTGAATCCGTATACGCCAAATCATTGATTTCTAGTTGATCACCGCTTTGAAGTGTGGCAATCATTTCAATTTGTTCTGGCGTAAAATTTGAACCGCTCGTTGGTTGGAATTTCATTTTCACATTTCCTGACTCTCCTAAAATAGTCATTGTAAAACCATTGATAAACCTGTCTTGAATGAATGTATCATATGAAAAAATCGTGAAAATTGGTTCTTCCAGTAATTCTAATAACTTAAGACTAAACCTTGTTAAATTACCAATTCGAATTTCGGGATCTGAGGGGCGTTTGCCCGGAAAAACTTCTGTTTTAATTAAAACATCATTTTCATAGATGTCAAACTTATTTTCTCTTGAATATGGCCCGGTATAATCAAATTGAGCAAAATCCGTTTTTGTAAGATTTACATCATTTAATTTCACTTCATACGTTTTTGATGGATCTGCATTGTTTAAAAATAATAGATTCTTGGAGAACATGTAGACATATTTCGCATTTGTTTCAGAAATACTCATGTTGGTTAACTCGACTTGAGCTGAAATGGAAAGGCAGAAAAAGGATAGAAAGCAGGTAACTAGAATGGTCGTTTTCATAAGATAATTTTTAGTGTTTGATTTCAAATATAACTAATTGATATGAAATTTGTTACATAAAATTAAATTTAGAAACTTAATTACTATTTCGTTATATCGCAGAGAGAACTCCCGCCACTTGCTGCAATTGCATATTCAGCGCTTATTCTTTCCAAAGGTTTTAAGTTTTGTTGATGGAAATTAATTTTTAGTGGTAAAGATTTCAATAAGATCATAATTCGTACAACCTTTTCGGGTCGGGCATTGCCTTTGAAATTTACTAGATTATCGTATGACGAGGAAGAAAAATACGTGCGGTTATTTTCATTGTCACCAATCTCCACGAGGCACAGAATCAACTAATTTATGGATGCAAAAACTAAATTTTAAGATTTAAATGCTACTATTTGAATTCCGTAGCAAAAAAGAGCGTAACGGGCTTTCAATAAATATCTTAGAAAGTTCCATTCAGTTCGACAATAACATTCTGGACTTCACAAAGATCTTTTGGATTAGTCTGTTTTCTCTTGCCTTGGTATTATGAACTCAGAATTTTCCTATTCGTTTTTTATAAATGGAAATAAATGATGTATTTAGCTTTAACTTAATTTTTTGAGACTAGGCGTTCTATTTCCTAATTCGCCAATTTCACAAAATCATCATAAGAAACTTCTTTTTCTTTCAACTTCACCGTGTTTTTAAAGAAATTAGTTAATTTTTGCTCAGACATCATATCGAAAACACGATTAGCTTCTTCCTTATTTTTCAAAACACCCATTGCAGCATCTGTCAACTCTTTGTCTTCTGGAGCTGGCATTCCATATTGCGCGTAGTTTTGAATCAGTAAAGATTTTGTGAATTCTACTACTTCAGCATTGTCCAATTTGATATCGTTTGCTTTGAAAATATTTGTTTGAATCAACTGCCATTTCAAGTTCTTAGCGTAACTTGGGTAGTGCTCTTCAACTTCTTCAGGCGTAATTGGCTTTTCATTTGATAAACGAATCCAACGTTTCATGAAATCATCTGGCAAATCTATTTTCGTGTTTTCAATTAATGAATCGTAAATAGATTTTGTCAAAAGACGATCAGAATCAGCAATGAACATATTTTCTAAATCAGCTGAAATTTTCTGACGCATATCTTCTTCAGATAATACCGCTCCTTCTCCGTATAATTTATCGAAAAGCTCCTGATTCATTTCCGCCATTTCCATGCGTTTTATTTCTGTAATTGTAACCTGAAATTTTTCGCCAATTTCAACCAATTCATCTTCAGAAATACCTAACATTGAAGCAGTATCTTTTCCACCACGAGAAACTTTTCGTGGATCGATAACCAACTTATCGCTAACTTTTTTGCCAATTAATTCTTTCTTCGTTGCTTCGTCTTGAACGAACTCAGTAGAAACAGTTGAAGAATGTAAAATTCCCCCTTCTTTGATACTTCCGTCTTCATTTAGTTCAACGAATTGGCCCAAGATTAAATCCTTTTCAGTAACCGACTCAGCACTCGTCATTTTTCCATAACGTCGGCGCAAATCTTCAATTTGTTTATCAACTAGAGAAGCATCAACTTTAATTTTAACGTAGTCGAATTTACTTTTTGACGTAAGATTAACTTTCACAATTGGCGCAAAACCTATATCGTAAGTAAACTCAAATGTATCAGGTTGCTCGAAATCTCCTTTTACCTCTTCTTGTTCGTTGGGAATTGGATTTCCAAGAACATCTAATTTATTTTCACTGATGAATTTGTAGAGCGCATCGTTTACGATTTTGTTCAATTCTTCAGCCAATACAGATTTACCATATTGTTTTTGAATCAAACCCACAGGAACATGACCGGGACGAAATCCTGGGATTTTCGCTGTTTTTCTGTATTTCTCTAATGAGTTATCAACTTTCTTCTTGTAGTCCTCCTGCGTGATTACTACTTTTAATTTTGCGTTGAGTGCATTAATATCTTGGCGAGTAACGTTCATTTTAATCTATTTTTACTAATTCATACCAACAAAAAATGGCATAAGTGTTACTTATACCATTTTTTTATTTTCGTACGGATGGAGAGACTCGAACTCTCACACCTTGCGGCACTAGATCCTAAGTCTAGCGTGTCTACCAATTCCACCACATCCGCGTTTTCATCTAATTCAAGAACTTCGTTTAGTTCTTGAGTCAAAATGGGAGTACAAAAGTAAGGACAATATTTCTTATATATCTCTATTTGTTAAACTTATTTTCATTTTCAATCTTTATTTTATTTCCATCAAAAACTCATTTTCAAAATCATCTTTTTCAAAACTTGTGTAAAACTTCACTCAAATCATCCTTGAAAAAAGAAGAATTCCTCTACCTTTGTATTTCATGAAAAAAATGCTTTCAATCGATCCAAAATCTTTGCCAGTTCCGCAGTTGCACCAGTATTTACTGGGTGCTGTTGGTCCTCGTCCGATTTGTTTCGCAGCAACAGTTGATGAAAATGGCAACAATAATCTGTCGCCGTTTAGTTTCTTTAACGTATTCAGTGCCAATCCGCCAATTTTGATTTTTTCACCTGCACGCAGTGGTCGAACGAATACGACTAAGGATACTTATAACAATGTAAAAAAAGTACCTGAAGTTGTGATTAACATCGTTAATTATGACATTACGCAGCAGATGAGCTTGAGTTCTTCACCTTACGGTCCAGAAATTGATGAGTTTATTAAGGCTGGATTTACTCCTTTGGATTCAGATACCGTAAAGCCGAAAAGAGTTGCAGAATCTCCAGTTCAATTTGAATGTAAAGTAATTGAAGTGAAAGAATTAGGAACAGAAGGTGGCGCTGGGAATTTAGTAATCTGTGAAGTAACTAA
>JBDNIA010000159.1:0-6883 GCA_041688525.1 Crocinitomicaceae bacterium
AAATTTTTCAAATGGCAATGTTAGAACCAAAATTGTCCATCCTAGATGAAACGGATTCTGGTCTGGATATAGATGCTTTACGTATCGTTGCTAATGGAGTAAATACGCTGAAAAGTGATAAAAATGCAACCATCGTCATCACACACTACCAGCGTTTGTTGGACTATATAATCCCTGACTTCGTTCACGTGCTCTACGATGGGAAAATAGTGAAAACAGGCGGTAAAGAATTGGCTTTGGAGCTAGAAGAAAAAGGATACGATTGGATCAAAGCAGAGTTAAGCGAAGCTTAATTGTGATTTGGAATTAACCGATTGCCTCCGACTTTGCTCAGTCAACGGTTACAATATTTGCAGATAAAAAGAATTTTCTTCTTACCCCTTTAGATTTAGAGGGGAATCTATGGGGAGGATAATGGAAATTTAAAAATGGAAACAACACTTACAAAAGAAACAGCAGCAACTTTCGCCCAAACCTGGACAGAAACAACACTGCCGTTTTCAAATAAAATACTTTCTGAAGCAAAAGCAACTTTGGAAAACACGCCTTTCCCAACAACACGGACCGAAGCTTGGAAATATACCCGAGTGACGAAAATCAGCAAGTCGGAATTTGTGAATCGTGCTTCTTCCATAGCGAACGCTGCAGATTTTAAAATTTTAGATGATGCAACGACATTGGTTTTTGTCAATGGCCATTTTCAAAAAGAACTTTCCTCTTCTGAAGTGATTGATGGATTAACGATTTCAAATCTTGCATCTGTTCCTGCTGACAAATTGGCGAACTTAGGAGAGAACGTTCAATTGGACGCGGAAGTATTCAATGCAATGAATACTCTTTATGCGAATGATGGCGTATTTATCCACGTTCATCCAGAGAAAATCATTGAGAAAAGTATTCAGCTGTTATTCATCCAGGATGGCGAAAACAACCAAGCACAGATTCGCAACAAATTTATTGTTGATAAAGGAGCGCATGCGCATGTTATAATAGGACAATTCTCAGCAAATGCAAACAATTGTTTCACCAATATGGTGACGGAAATAAATGTTGGAGACAATGCGAATTTCACTGTCGACAAAATTCAAATTGAAAACGAAACTGCGTTGCAAATTGCAACTGAACAAGTAAATCAAACACGTGATTCTATTTTCACGATAAATACAATTACTTTGGATGGCTTGTTGGTTAGAAACAACTTAAACATCGCTGTAAACGGTCAGAATTGCAATACCCACTTGAATGGAATGTACTTAACAAAAGGCCGTCAACATGTGGACAATCATACGATTGTTGATCACTTAATTCCAAATTGCGAATCTTTCGAATTGTATAAAGGTGTAATGGATGAAAATTCAACTGCCGTTTTCAACGGTAAGGTTTTTGTTCGCAAAGACGCACAGAAAATCAATGCTTTCCAATCCAACGGAAACGTTCTTCTGGGCGACAATGCAACCATCAACTCCAAACCTGAATTGGAAATCTATGCCGACGACGTAAAGTGCTCGCACGGTTCCACAACAGGCCAATTGGACGAAGAGGCTATTTTCTACTTGCGCGCTCGAGGAATTTCTGAAAAAGCCGCTCGCCATATGATGATTTCTGCTTTCGTTGCTGATGTGTTAGAAAAAATAGAAAACGAAGAAGTATTAAATTTTGTCCAAGGAATATTAGAAAGCAAATTCGGTTTTGCCACTATGGATTAATACCGAAAATTATTTAAAATTAAAAAAGGAGTTCTGTGGAACTCCTTTTTTAATTTTAAATAATGATTTTATATCCTTATTGTACTTTATACTTTAAGTATTATTACTAACTTAGTTGGCAGCTAGAGCAAAACAATATTGGCGCACTAGAATTATATTGAGTTGATTTATAGAATATTTAAAACAACTTACGATAAAAAAATGTTTTCTTTATTTATCATCCAAAAATTGCAGTAAATTATGAAAAGCAAATACACTAATTTATTTCTTATCTTTTTGTTCTTATCCCAACTTTCGTTCTCGCAAGAGATGCCGATAGATTTTTCCGATGCTTCAGAAAATTTCACAAGTTTTTCAGGAAGTAGTTTCTCTTTTAATACAGACCCAAACAATTCTGCAAATGTTGTTGGACAATTTTACAATGATGGATCCATTGGATGGCAAGGTTTTACACTAGATTTAATAAGATCAATTGATTTAGATTTTCAAAATACTATTTATTTATCCTTCTACGGATTTGATTTGAATTCTCATAATGTCGTTTTAAAGCTGGAGAATGGAGTAAACCCAAATGTTCAGCTCACCCAAATCATACCCACAGGTGGCGGCTGGACTGATAGTGTCACTTTTGATTTTTCTAACGCTATATATAGCTCAAATGGCACTGCTGTTAATGCTACCGGGACATATGATAAATTATCAATTTTCATTGATGGAGGACTTGCAACTCCAGGAACTTATTTAATTGACAATATTGATGATGGTTCTTTAGGAACGGGAACTAATACAAATACCATAGATGTCGTATATCCAAATTTAGTTTGGGAAGATGAATTTGATGTTCCAGGCCCTGTGAACGCAGGTAATTGGCACCATCAAACGCAAGTGATTATTCCAGGCGCTGGTTGGGCAAATGGCGAAGAACAACATTATAGCGATCGCATAGATAATTCTTTTGTCGATAATGCCGGTTTTCTTAACATAGTCGCTAAACAGGAGACCTTCTCAGATCAAGGTTTGACAAAGAATTATACTTCAGCACGATTAAATTCGAAGTTTGCTTTTACCTACGGAAGAGTAGATGTGCGAGCTAAATTACCGCTGGAATTAGGAACATGGCCAGCAATTTGGATGCTAGGTAAGAATATTAATGAAAATGGTGGCTTTTGGAATCCAAGTTTTGGCACCACAAGCTGGCCCGCTTGTGGAGAGATAGACATCATGGAGCACGGAATATTTCAAGGGCAAAATATCAATTATATTAACAGCGCCATACACACTCCTTGCTGCTATGGCGCCAACCCAAATCAAGGAGGGACCATAACTTCAGACCTTGCTAATGAATTCCATGTCTATTCTTTAAATTGGTCGCCAAACCAACTTACATTTTTAATTGATAGTGTTGGTTTTTATACCTATAATCCAGCCATCAAAGATGCTAATACCTGGCCGTTTTTTGAAGATCAATTTCTATTGTTGAATATCGCAATGGGCGGTGCTGCCGGGACAGTAGATCCGGCATTTACACAAAGTCCTATGCTTATAGATTATGTAAGAGTTTATCAACAGGCTGGATTAAATGTTGAAGATAATTTTGATCTCAATAATTCGGTGCAAATTTATCCGAATCCCGCGAATGACCAGATTAATATCAGAGCTAAAATAGCCCCAAATAGCTTAGCTGTTTACGATGTTTTTGGCAAACAGATACTTCGAAAAGAAAAAAACACGGACTATATTGACGTGACGAATTTAACATCAGGTATTTATTTTATTGAAATTTATTTTAACGCGGAAAAAGTAGTGAAAAAAGTAATTGTAAATTGATATCTCGTTGAATCAATTATTCCTTTTGTCAGTGACGAAGTATAAAACAATGGTTCGAAATAAGCTTTGTTTTCAACTTCTATTTACGTTTTAAACTTCGAACCTTACGCATCTTGGAACAAACAGAAAAACATTACCAAAACACATTGGATCTCTATTTTAGAGGTGCATTTTCTGTTGATATTGTTCTCATCACGTATCACGATAAAAAGCTTAAAATTTTACTTCAAGAAAAAAAAAACATTCCCATTTAATGGGCAATTAGGATTACCTGGCGACTTGATTTTACCGAAAGAAGACATCGACAAAGCTCTTGAAAAACTTATGAAATCAATCGTTGGTAGATGTGATTTTTATAACAAACAATTGAGTACTTTCTCTGATTTGGGTCGTCATCCATTGGGTCGTGTAGTCACTTTTGCCTATTACGGATTGGTTCCATATGACCAACTAGAGCACAGTCTTTCAAATGAATTATGCTGGTGTGAAATCAGCAAAATTCCAGATCTCATAATCGATCATAATCGAATATTGAACAATGTGCTTAAGCGATTAAGAAAAGGCCTTCTTAGACATCCAGTTGCTTTTTACACTTTGTCAAAGCAATTCATTCTCTCTGAAATTATAGGTGTATATGAACAAGCGTTTAATCAGAAACTGGATGTGCGGAACTTTCGAAAGAAATTGTTGGCTAGCGGATTGGTTAAGCGAGTAGGTCAATTCCGTAAAATTGAAAAAGCCGCAGGACGGCCACCAGAGCTATATGAAATGAACACAATTAAGACGAATACAAAAGATCGGATTCACTTCGATTTTCTAAAAACCGATTCGGAATAAACAGAAAGAAAATAAATCGTCAACCGAATAGGTTTTCAAAAAAATAAATATGATAAAAATTGGAATTAATGGTTTTGGGAGAATTGGTAGATTAGTACTGCGAATTGCCACTCAAAGAGACAATGTAGAAGTGGTCGCAATCAATGATTTGCTGGATACAGATTATTTAGCTTACATGCTGAAATTTGATTCTGTTCACGGAAGGTTTGACGGAGAAGTTGAAGTAAAAGACGGCAAACTCTTTGTCAATGGAAAAGAAATTCGAGTAAGCGCAGAAAGAAATCCATCTGATATAAAATGGAATGAAGTTAATGCGGATTACGTAATTGACTGCACAGGCATTTTTACAAGCTTAGATAAAGCACAGTTGCATATCACGGGTGGAACAAAAAAAGTCATTATCTCCGCTCCTTCCGCCGATGCGCCGATGTTTGTAATGGGCGTCAATCACAAAGAATTGAAAGCAACAGACGCTATTTTCTCAAATGCGTCCTGCACAACCAACTGTTTGGGGCCACTTGCAAAAGTCCTGCACGATAACTATGAAATAACAGACGGATTAATGACGACTATCCACGCTGCAACAGCCACTCAAAACACAGTAGATGGACCATCCTCAAAAGACTGGAGAGGCGGAAGAGCGGCCTTACACAATATTATTCCTTCGGCAACTGGAGCTGCAAAAGCCGTTGGAAAAGTCATTCCATCGCTCAATGGGAAACTAACAGGAATGTCGTTCAGAGTGCCAACAATGGATGTTTCTGTTGTCGATCTTACGGTCAATATCAAAAAAAGTGCCTCCTACGAAGAAGTTTGTCGGGTAATGAAACATGCGTCTGAAAATGAGTTAAAAGGAATCTTAGGTTACACTGAAGAAATGGTCGTTTCCCAGGATTTCATTGGTGAAACCTGTACTTCCATTTTTGACGCCAAGGCAGGAATTGCCCTAACTGAAAATTTTATAAAAGTCGTTGCTTGGTACGATAACGAATACGGATATTCCTCAAAAATCGTTGATCTTTTAGAATATTCTGCTTCTTTGTAAACTTGAATAGTTAACAATATAACAAAAAGGAGTTCTGTTGAACTCCTTTTTGTTTTGTGGCGAGGTTTGCGAGAAATTTTGTTGGATTAAAAAAGGAAAACCTATTGCTAAGATTAAAATTATGTACGCGCAAGTATTCACTTTTGCATTAAAATTCAATCAAAAAGAAACATACGGAATAATGAATTGGGTTAATATTCAAATCGTTATTGTTTTTTAATCAGTAAATTACCATCCGAAGAGCAAGGGGCTTTTAGGCCGAAATTGACCTATACTTCACGTTCAATGAAATCCATCTTAAACTAAAAAAATCGATTAAAACCGTTCGCCAAATCAGTAAAATCAGTAAAAATTTCATATTCACTTTTCTCCAGCTCACCAAAACTAAAATTTTGTACCTTTCTGCTAGAATTTACCTTGATGATGACCGAAAAAACAAAACACCTACCCTTCATTTTTATTCTATTTTTACTCACCAGTTGTGGTCCTATTTTTTTTAGGTTAATGGGCTTGAAAAAAGGTAAAGTATTAACCCACGAACAAATTATTGCGCAAGGCATGAGGTACGGTATCTCGCCTACAGATTCGTATGAATTAGACACAACTTATGCTTCCTATATTATCGGGTTAGACTCATCTTTATATAAAAATGAAAAGAATAACCACCTCCAACCTTTACAAGCTTTGTATTTTGATAGTACTGGAAAACTCATTTCCTATCACGTAAATTGTTCAGTTGGTGGATTCCCAAATCTCAAATGGAACAAGTTTGGCGTATTTAATCAATTTCCTCCCGTGAATAGAACCTAGCTTGATACAATATTGACATTCAATAAACATTTTGAGTATTTAATTCCACTAACTAAAAACGCAAATAATATTGGTAACTACGATTATTTGGTCATCGTTCACTGGAATCGTTTTATGGGCAGACAAAGCAAAAATCTAATTCGTCAAGTCCAAGAAAACGCTCATTTAACGCCCGAAAGAAAAATTAAAATCTTCTATGTGAACAGTGATAATTTTTATTCCAATGCAGAATTCGAATAAAAATAAAAGACTTTTTAGAATTCAAAGATAAACCCGATTGTTGGGGTAATCGTTGCTTGACTATTAGGGATCAGCAATGGTATGGCATTTGAGCCGTCTGATACTAAAGGTTTTCCATCGGTTGTCGCAAAACCTGTATTTTCTGCATTTCGTTTGAAAGTATAATAAGAAGGCGTCTCCTGAGAAAAAAACAGAATATTTTGGATATCTATATAAAAATTAAAACTAACTTTCTTCAGATTTACAATCTTATCAACCCGGAAATCTACTTGGTTGAATGCGCGTAATCGTTGCGAGTTTACGTTTGCAAAATCCAGCACTCCATTTCCTGTAACTGCGTATATTTTTTGTGATTCTTCCAAATTAAATGGTGTGAATGGGACGCCGCCTGAAAAGCGATATTTCAATCCCAATTTCC
>JBDNIA010000160.1:0-22198 GCA_041688525.1 Crocinitomicaceae bacterium
ACCTATGCGCTGGTCAATTTACGGCATACTTATTTTCATGACGATTACTTGTTCAGGCGTCGATAATTATCCCTTCATTTATTTCCAATTCTAAGTATGAATATGAAACTAAATTTCGGGATTAAGATTCTAGCCATAGCCCTTGTGCTAATCGCTTCAAATTTCATTTATTCGCTTTGGTATTTTGAAAAAGATTTGCAAAAATATGCGCCAGACATAAATGTTATTCGACGCGTCGTTTCCGAGAAGGCAGACATCGTTTACTGCGGAGAATCATCAAATATATCGACCTTTAAAAATGACACCAGTACGCTTTTTATCAGTCAAATTTTAAATGCTCTACTTCCCAATCAAAAAGTAATTGACTTTACAAAAAAAGCGAGCCATGCAGGCATCTTCTTCCAACTGCTAAAGGCAATACACGAACCAAATAATGTCAAAACAATTGTCGTCACGATGAATTTAAGGTCGTTTGGTCCGGATTGGATAAATTCTAACTTAGAAACTCCTTTGCAAAAGGATTTGGTTTTGTTGCGCTCTTTTCCGCCATTGGTGAATCGTTTTCTTCTGGGATTCAAAAATTACGATACCACTCCTGCAAAACAGCGAGAGAAAAAGTACAAGTGGCACCTTGATCACGATCCTTTGAATCGAGCGAAAAACTTTCCTTACGCTACCGCAAGTTTATGGGAAGAGTCGATTGTGAAAAATGGAAATAAACGCAACAAGGATCTTAACACAACAGGTATTCGAGAACTAGCCAGTCAATACATAAAGTCTTACGCTTTTATTATCAATCCGGAAACCAGTCCTCGGATTCGAGACTTCAATAACATTGTTGAACTAGCGAAGAAAAGAAAGTGGAGGCTTGTTTTTCATATCTTACCAGAAAATGTAGAACGCGCTGAGAAGCTTGTTGGGAAGGAACTTATTCAAATGATGATTGAGAATAAGAATTTACTCGTAAATCGCTATAAAAAATTGGGCGTGAAAATGATTGACAATTTAGAGTTACTTCCAAATGAACAATATATTGATCAAGATTGGACCTCTGAACATTACAAAGAAATTGGTAGGTTATCGATAGCAAAAACAATCGTAGAAGCATTGTTGCCGTAACAAAAGTCAAACGGAACATTATACAGTAATGAAAAAATACTGCATTTTACTTTTCGTCTTTCTACTCGCAAGTAAACCTCTGATATATTCTCAATCAGAGACTTTCTCCATTGATAAAATCAAAATTTTACTTCACAAGAAAATAAATAACTATCGAGAAATAGATGATCTGTCTCCTTACTTTAAGGACGAAGGCTTGGAAAAATCGGCCCAAAATCAGTGCAACTATATTTTCAATATCCAAAAGTTAACACACAAACAGCCAGATAGTCGATTCCAAACTACGGTAGATCGCATTCGCTATTTTTCAAAAAAAGAATACATGAATTATGGTGAAAACTGCTTAAAAACGTATGTCCAACTTTCAGCAATAAATTCGCAACAAGTTGAAGAAATAACGGAACATATGTTTCAAATGTGACGCAACTCAAAAATACACAACTCGAATTTACTGATTAGGCAGTTTACCCATGCAGGTTTTGGATTTTGTTATAATGATGAGACAGAGGAATTGTACTGCGTAATGGATTATTGAGGAAATTAATCTCTATTACTCAACAGTAACAGATTTCGCTAAGTTTCTTGGTTGATCAACGTTACAACCTCTCATCACTGCCATATGATATGAAAGCAATTGAAAAGGAATTGTCGCCAACAAAGGAACCAAGTGTTCATCTGTATCCGGAATTTCAATAACATAATCTGCAATTAATTTGACCTGCTCATCACCTTCCGTAACTATCGCTATTATTTTTCCTTTACGTGCCTTTACTTCTTGAATATTTGAAACTACTTTTTCATAAGAAGTCCCTTTCGTCGCTACTACGAAAACGGGCATGGCCTCATCAATTAATGCAATAGGGCCGTGTTTCATTTCAGCCGCTGGATAACCTTCAGCGTGTATATATGAAATCTCTTTCAACTTCAAGGCGCCTTCTAAAGCTACAGGAAAAGAACTGCCTCTTCCAAGATAAAGAGCGTTTGTAGCATCTTTATACTTAGCTGCAATTCGCTCAATATGATCGTTATTTTCGAGAACTCTGCTCACTTTTTCAGGAATCAACTCCAATTCAGCCAACATAGTACGGAACTTGCTTTCACTCATAGTTCCTTTCTTGTGCGCAATTGACAAAGCCATAAGCGTTAATATCGTAACCTGTGCCGTAAATGCTTTTGTTGAAGCAACTCCAATTTCCGGACCTGCATGCGTATATGAACCTGCGTGAGTAATTCGAGAAATTGACGAACCAACAACATTGCAAATCCCCAAAATAATTGATCCTTTAGATTTTGCCAACTCAAGAGCCACCATTGTATCTGCCGTTTCACCTGATTGAGAAACCGCAATTACGATATCTCCTTCATTAATAATCGGGTTTCTATATCTAAATTCTGAAGCATACTCAACCTCAACATTTATACGCGCTAAATCTTCGAAAAGATATTCACCAACAAGACAAGCATGCCAGGAAGTTCCGCATGCAACCATGACAATTCGTTTCGCATTTACCAGTTGCTGCTCGTAATCTTTAATTCCACCCAATGCAACCCATCCTTCTGTTGCATTCATTCGACCTCGAAAACAATCATTAATGGAGCGCGGTTGTTCGTGAATTTCTTTTAACATGAAATGCTCGTATCCCCCTTTTTCAAGTGCTTCCAATTTCATTTCCAAATGCTGAACATATGGTGTTCTCGCTTCGTCTTGAATATTCCAAAGTTTCATTCCGTCCTTCAGATCAATTACAGCAATTTCCTCGTCATTCAAGTATACGACCTGGTCAGTATACTCAACAATAGGAGTAGCATCCGAAGCCAAATAAAAGTCATTTTCTTTGCCAATTCCAATAACCAAAGGAGACGATTTTCTCGCCGCCACGATGGTGTCAGGTTTATCTTTAGAAATTACAACGATTGCATATGCACCTGTAACACTTAGTAAGGCCAAACGAACCGCTTCACCAAACCAAACACCTTCTTTTTTCTGAATATCTTCAATTAAATGAACCAAAACCTCCGTGTCTGTATCGCTTTTGAATTCATATCCACGAGACATCAATTCTTGTTTCAGAACATCGTAATTCTCAATAATACCGTTGTGAATAATTGCTAAATTTCCATTTCCAGAACTGTGAGGGTGCGCATTTTCATCATTCGGTTCGCCATGTGTTGCCCAACGTGTGTGTGCTATACCGATTTGACCACTTGTATCTTTATCAACAGCAAAATCAACGAGATTGGCTACTTTTCCTTGTTTTTTATACAAGTTTAATTTGCCATCCGTCAACAAGGCAACACCTGCACTGTCATATCCTCGATATTCTAATCTTTGTAATCCTTTAATCAAAATAGGATACGCTTCTTTTTTTCCTATGTAAGCTACAATTCCGCACATAATGCTTAAAATTCAGTGTAAATAATATACATTTTTGGTTTCACCTTATTCAAGGTATTTCTACCATTGAAGACGATACGATCCATTGCCGTAGTGCTTCGAGATGGAGAAATATAAATCGGATCATTATCCAATTTACCAGACACGATATCTTGAACGTAAGCTCGCATATCAGTTGTAATACTTTTTGTGAATTCGTTTATTGTACTGTTATATAAAACGAGAGACAAATTCGATGTTAGGCTGAATTTTTTAAATAAAAAGGTTTGATAACCTGGACTGTAAATAGAACCTGTTTGGTATTGAATAGGGAGATCTAAAACTGCTTTATGAATAACTGCTTTTTTGGAAAAGTTAGATAAACCCGGGATTTCAATAACACCTCTTAGACCGAATGATTGCGCATAAAATTCTTGCAAACCATTGCTCGGGTTGTCCAGACTTAATTGGACTTTAGTGCCTGTTCTATTAACTTCCACATGATTAAAAGACTGACAGTTCTCGTTGATAACGAAATCATAGGATTTCCTTACGGGCGTTAAGACACCACTTACCAACTCTAATTTCTTGTAATAAATCGTCAACTTTGAAGAAGCAGATCTCATGTCTAAAGAATAAACTGCTCCTTGTCCAGCAGATTGCGGTGGGTTATTCGTTGTGATTTGGATTCCTTTAAAAAAACTAGTAAAGTTTTCATTGGACGTAAAAGTTGAACTGCCATTGGTCGACTCTATCATCAATGATCTAGCTAAATTTGCATCCAATGAAAGTCTCATTTGCGGAGCCACTAAAGAAGTGTCAACAGCGGCATCCCCAATTGGATCGGGTTTAAATGTCCCCTTTCCTGACATTACAAGATTTGTTGGATTTACGGCAAGTGACGAAAATTCATAATATTTCACCGCAGTATCTGACGAAATTTCTTCATTTAACTGGTATACTTCAAACGTTTGAGTTACGTGGTTGCCTGTATAATCTGCAAAACGCAAAGCTAATACGAACGAATCAATTGAAATTTGCGATAAATCACCAAAAAGAGGGTTAGCCGACGCCAAACGGATTTGAGTATAGAAAGAGGATTTAACCTTGCCAAATATTGGATCATTCATTTCACCCAGAACGCTCAACAATGCATTTTTTGTTATTATCGAATCATCAACAATACAGTATGAATTGATCGTAAACGTATCAATTGCTCCCGCGCTCAAAAGCTCAGAAGGATCATAAGCGGAGCCTCCAATTGTCGATTCTTTCTTTTTACAAGAGACCAAAATAAAAATAGCAAATAAAAAAGTAGCGGAAAGTAAAAAAACCTTCCGCCACTGGCGATAAAAACGATATATCATTAAATTATATAAGAATTTCTTCTTCAATTACTTTATCAAAAAATTCGGACAAAACTTTCGTTTGATTTTCCTCAGGAACATATTCCTGTTTCAAGCAAGTTTGTTCGTCCACTAGTTGTTGCAAAGATGCATCTAAACTTTCACTTGCGATATTTATGCCATCAGCATACTTCATCATCACCCGCGAAATGTTAAGGAAACTTGTATCCTTTAACTCCTCCAGAACTTCTTCTGAGAATCCGTCAAATTTAAGCTTCTCAATGAACGTTGTATCCCAATTTCTGTTAAAGCTGTCGTTGTAAACACTGTAAATAACTTTTGTATTCGCAAAATGAGGATCCTTGTTATACAATTGTTTTACATACAAGGACATCAATCCAGACATCCATCCATGACAGTGAATAACATCTGGTTGCCAACCTAATTTTTTTACAGTTTCAAGAACGCCTCTACAAAAGAACATTGACCTTTCGTCATTATCCTCATGAAACTCACCTTTATCATTCGTAACGGTGTTTTTTCGCTTGAAGTATTCGTCGTTATCTATAAAATAAACTTGCATTCTCGCTGCCGAAACACTTGCCACTATTATAATTAGCGGATGATCCGCATCGTTAATAATTAAATTCATTCCAGATAAACGGATAACCTCATGCAATTGATGACGCCTTTCGTTAATACTGCCAAAACGCGGGGTAAAAACTCTGATTTCTTTACCTCCTTCTTGCGTACCTTGCGGCAGGCGTCTTGAAGTGTTAGCAATTTCAGATTTAGGAGAAAAAGGGGATATTTCTTGCGTTACAAATAGGATTCTTTTTTTATCCATGAAGATTTTAGATTGACAATTAGATTACAAAAATATAAAAAAAATATCGGTTAATCAACCAAAACTTATAGTTTTGTTCGGTTACTTTAACGTGAATGCTTATAAATGAGGCGACTAACGAATATCAATGAAATCCAATCATACGTTTCAGACAAACAAAATGATGGATGTTCTATAGGTTTTGTACCAACAATGGGAGCTTTGCACCGCGGACATTTGTCCCTAGTTAGCGAAAGTTGCGCAAAAAACACAATCACAATTGTAAGTATTTTTGTCAACCCGACTCAATTCAATAACCCGACAGATTTAGAAAAATATCCAAGAACTATTGAGGCAGATATTGAGCTTTTATCTCAAACCGATTGTGACGCTATTTTTATTCCAGAAGTAGATACCATATACTCAGGGGACTTTAAAGCTGAAGAAGTTGACTTAGGCTTTTTGGGTGAAACCATGGAGGGATTTTATAGACCTGGGCACTTTGAAGGAGTTGTAAATGTTGTTCAACGGCTTTTCTCAATTATAAAACCTGACTGTGCTTACTTCGGACGAAAAGACTTCCAACAAGTAGCGGTAATCCGAAAAATGGTTAAGTCACTTGATTTAAAAGTGAAAATATTCGAAGTACCCACTATGCGGGAAAGTAGTGGACTTGCCATGAGCAGTAGAAATACACTTTTAAGTCAAAACGAAAAGGAAGAAGCCCGCGTAATTTTTAAGCTGCTTTCTACTATGATTGATGATGCAGAAAGTTTTGGTCCAATTGAGGTTAAAAAAAAGGCAATTGAATCGTTCAAAGAATCGGTTCTCAGAGTTGAATATTTAGAAATCGTTCACCCCAGAACTTTTGAATGCCTAGAAAAAACTTGGGTTGAAGGAGCAACTGTTTGTTTAGTAGCGTATTGTGGAAATGTAAGACTCATCGATAATATGGAGATTATCCCATTTTCAAATTAAGCTATTTCTTTGTCTCTTACTAATTTCCATTACCTTTACCCCGCAAAAAATAAATCATGCTCATAGAAGTTGTAAAATCAAAAATTCATCGCGTAAAGGTGACGCAAGCAGAATTAAATTATGTTGGAAGCGTAACTATTGACCGTATGTTGATGGAAGCTGCCAATCTTCTCGAAGGAGAAAAAGTTCAAATCGTGAATATAAATAACGGCGAACGAATAGAGACATACGTAATTGCCGGAGATGCAAATAGCGGAACTATCTGTTTAAATGGTCCTGCTGCTAGAAAAGTGCAGATGGGTGATTTACTTATAATCATTGGATATGGCTTATTAGATTTTGAGGAAGCTCGGACCTTCAAGCCTTCATTAGTTTTCCCAAATGAACACACCAATTTGTTAGATTAAATGAAAAAATACCTCCTTTTATTTTTGAAAACTATTTTCCCTTTCGCGCTTGGTGTTTATTTAATAGGGTATTTTTTCAAAAGCATGTCCGAGGAAAGTATCCAGCAATTTTACAAGGCAATTGAAGAAGCCAATTATTTATGGGTTTTTCTCTCTTTATTCCTTGGTTGGATTGCGCTTATTTCAAGAGCGCAACGTTGGAAATATGTTTTAGAACCACTTGGATACAAAACACCTTTGAAAAATAGATACCACGCTATTACAATAGGTTATTTAATTAATCTCACCATACCGCGTGCAGGTGAAGCTTCAAGAGCAGCTATGCTTTACCGATCAAATAAAGTTCCTTTTTCCAAATCATTTGGGACGATAATTGCCGAAAGAGCAATTGATTTTGCCATGCTCGTTTCAATTTCTTTATTTACCGCGTATTTAGGGGGAAATGATTTTGACGAAATTTGGGCGGAAATGATTCAAAAATTTGGAGGTAAACAATCCGTCTCAAATGTTTTTTCATTCAAAAACGTAGTGTTTGCCTTCATTGGTTTAAGCTCGATTTTTGTTGGATACTTCTATTTCACAAGACTTGGCTTTAGAAACAAACTTAATGGATTTGTAAAAGGATTATACGGAGGCGTGACTTCAATCTTCAAATCTAAAAGTCCCGGTGGATATATTTTTCACACCTTGGTTATTTGGACTTGTTATGTGCTAATGTTTGCCGTTCCTTTTTTCGCTTTAGAAGCTACCTCATCTATTCCTGCCAAAGGAATTTTAATAGGTTTTATTGCAGGTTCAATTGGTATAACTTTCACAAATGGAGGAATTGGCGTTTATCCCTTACTTGTGGGTTTGGTCATTTCATTTTATTTGAAAAATGAAAATCCTGCAAATGCTGAAGGAATTGGAAACGCTATGGGCATGCTTATGTGGGTATCGCAAACAATTATGATGATTGTTTTGGGTTTACTATCTTTACTTCTACTCCCAAAAAACTACAACAAATCCAATGAAGAAACTAGCTCAAGTACAAAGTAAAATAGTTTCATTAAAAGAAGCCGAAAAGCTTATTTCACAATGGAAAAATGAGAATCAATCGATAGTATTTACGAACGGTTGCTTCGATATTCTTCACAAAGGTCACGTTACATACTTAGCAAAAGCTGCCGATTTAGGTGATAAATTAATTGTAGCTTTAAATACAGACGCATCTGTAAAAGCACAAAATAAAAGTCCAGAAAGACCAATTAATCCTGAAGATGCACGCTTATTGGTTCTCGCTTCATTAGAATTTGTTGCTTTAGTTGTCCTTTTTTCAGGTGAAACTCCATTAAACGAAATATTGCTTTTGAAACCATCCGTCTTAGTGAAAGGTGCAGATTATGATCCGAATGAATTGGATGAAAAGAGCAAGAAATATATAGTTGGTTCCAAGGAAATCAGAAAAGACGGAGGACTTGTGACTGTTATTGATTTAGTAGATGGGTTTTCAACAACGGCTATTTTGTCAAAAAGAGAATAGCATAAAAAAAATCCATTCCGAATAACGAAATGGATTTTTCAATTGTTATTTACATTATTTTAAAGTGCAAGCACCGCCTCCAACAGAAGTTGAACTCGTTGAAAGTGCAGAACATGCGTCTTCAGCATCACCTTTCTTTGCATCTTTAATTTCAATTTGTGACGACGGAGAACTTGATGTAGAAGCACATTCACATGTGTAATTTTTTTTGCAAGAAGCCAAAACAAAAATTGACAAACAGGCAACAACAAATACTTTTTTCATAAAAATTTAGTTAAATTAATTTTCTTACTATTAAGGATTTTTAGAAACTCCCCAAATTTTTTCAAGTGATTTGGTCACTATTTTCATATATTTTGGCTAAAGTAATAAACAATTGTTAATAAGCAAATGCAAAACTGTTTTTAAATGAAATTATTATTTGAACTAAAATCTATCTTGTATCTAGTCGAATTCGGGATATAACTTCGAAATACTTTCTTCGTTTGCGTCACACACACCTCGGTCAGTGATAATCTTCGTTATAAGTCTTGCAGGAGTTACATCAAACCCATAATTAGCGGCTTTTGTGGTTTCTGGGCAGATTAGAACAGATTCAATTTTCCCAGAGCTTGATTTACCAATCATGTATCGAACCTCATCTTGATTTCTTTCTTCAATAGGGATTTCTTTTAGTCCATCACGAATGGTCATATCCAAAGTCGTAGAAGGAAGTGCAACGTAAAAAGGAACATTATTGTCATGTGCAGCAAGAGCTTTCAAATAAGTACCAATTTTATTCGCTACATCTCCTTTTCGAGTAGTTCTATCCGTGCCCACAATTACCATATCAACCATTCCATGCTGCATTAAATGACCGCCGGTATTGTCGACAATTAAAGTGTGGTCAACACCATGTTTCGCAAGTTCATAACAGGTTAAATTTGACCCTTGATTTCTTGGACGCGTTTCATCTACCCATACGTGAACAGCTATTCCTTTATTGACGGCCTGATATATCGGAGATGTTACAGTTCCCCATTCTACACAACCTAACATTCCTGCATTACAGTGTGTTAGAATATTTACTGTTTCCCCGTTTTTCCTTTTAGACAGCTCTTCGATAATAGGCAGTCCGTGCACACCAATCATTCTGCATGTCTCCACATCATCTTCAACAATTTGTTTTGCTGTTTCCCATGCAGTTTTGAGAAAATCATCGGTATTGTCCAATGCCTTTTGCATGCGATCCAATGCCCAAAATAAATTCACAGCTGTTGGTCTTGATGCGCGTAAATCCGAAAATGCTTTATCTAAGAAAGACGGCTTTAATTCCTCCTCTATCATTTCTCGCACGGCTAAATAAATACCAAATGCTGCCGTTGCTCCAATCAAAGGCGCCCCTCTGACGGTCATTTCTTTTATCGCCTCTTCTGCGTCGTCATACGTTTCCAATTTAACGACCGCGAATTCATGTGGCAGTTTTGTCTGATCAATTACTTCAACAAATCTATCGTCAGTTGTCCAAATAGTTCTAAAATTGCTCATATTTCTTAAAATGTTATCTCATCAAAACTCGTTACTGAATTATGCCAACTCTTTTCTGTTCCCGGCCTTAGCAATTGACATGTTTCCATACCAATTTCTTTTGCCGCCTCTAACTCTTCAGCAATATCTGACAAAAATAGGATTGAATTTGGTTCTAATTCCAATATTTCCGAAATTTTCAAGTAGGTATCGCTTTCTCTTTTGCCTCCGGTAGTTGTGTCGAAGTAATTCTTAAAATAACTAGTCAAATCACCTGCTAAGCTATAACCAAAAAGCAGTTTTTGCGCTTCAACAGAACCGGATGAAAAAACACCCATTTTAATATTTTTAGATTCCCAGTCCTTCAAACTTTTTTCAACATCTGGATAGACATGTCCTTTAATCGCCCCGGATTCATAACCTTCCTTCCAGATGAAACCTTGAACTGTTTTAAGAGGTGTTATTTTTTTATCCTCTTCACACCATCTTTTCAAAGTGGCAATTATTTCTGTGGTACTTTTTAGCCGGCGATTCTCCAGCTTATTCGCGAGATTTACAGTTGCTTTGAAGGCTTCTTGAACTTGCAAATTGGAAGTAAAGGATTCGATTTCGGCAATATTCCTCAGAAAATAAGGGAATAATTCTTCATAAACGAACTTCACCGAGGTAGTTGTGCCCTCTATATCCGTTAAAATATATTTTATATTTTTAAATTTCATTGTTGCAAAAGTAAGCAAACCTGAAAACACCGAGAATATCTTTGGTTTTATTTATAAAAATGGCAAAAAAAGACAAAACCCCATTTTCTTTAATGGAATTCATATTGGTAACAAGTAATTATTTCAAGGAAATAGAGAATTATATTATTCAAAAAACGCGATTATAGATAGCGTTTTTCTATTTCAGAAGAAGTATAGTGCGGAACCCAACCACTCATATCAATAAAAATGCGAATTGCCTTTACAAAAGGATTTACATTACCAGCATCAAACCAATGTTTTGTTCCGGCAGGCACGGAAATCAAATCTCCTTTTTGACAAAGTACATTGAAGATCTCGTCGCCATCAAGGTTAAACCAAAATAAACCTTCACCGTCCACAAAAAAGCGAATTTCATCCTCCGTATGTCTATGTTCAGCAAGAAATTTATTTCGGATAGCCTCATAATTATCCGTTCGTGAATTAATTGAAATAACATCCGCCGTTTGGTATCCGCCATTTTTCATGAAAGGCTCTAAGTCCTTGCTATACGCTTTTAATATATCTTCTTGAGTAGCATTATCTTCAAAATTAACATCACATTCCCATTGCTCAAAAAATAGACCTCTTTTGTTTAAATAATTCGCAATCAAGCGAGCGTCTCTGATTGATTCTCCTTTGTCAGGAATATTTAAAATAGCCATATCTACCTAGTTTCTAAATTTCTTTTCCATTCCAATTCGCATAAATAATCCAGCGTTTCAAGATGTCTTTTCGCTTCAAATAACGTTTTTCCCCAAGCATAAGTTCCATGACCCTTAATTATAAAACAATGATGCTTGAACAAAGAGGCCTTTGAATTCATCCATGTTGAAAATTCATCCATGTCTTGGTTATTTTCTAAAATAGGAATTCGCACCTCATCTAGGTGACTGGCTTCACCGGTAAAGCCTTTTTGCACTTCATATCCGTGGAAAATTATTTCCTTTTCTTCCTTTAATGACCACAAAACTGGATATACGGAATGGCTATGGAGAATGACTTGCGTTGTTGGGAAAAGATTGTAAAGTGTACAATGAATTAATGTTTCTGCAGATGGTCTTTGTTCAAAAAACAATGGTAGGGGCTTTCCTTTTCTATCAACTTCAATGAAGTCTGCTTTCGTAAAATAGGCTTTGTCGACACCTGATCGTGAAACGACAATCGAATTAGGCTCATCCTCTAGACGAAATGAATAATTGGTTGAAGTTGCTGGCGACCAACCTTTTCTGTTTATTCCACGGACTATCTTTGCCAACTCTTTTTTTAATTGCTCTTTCACAACATCAAAGATATATAAAAGAAAATTCTCGAGATTCTCGAGGGTCGGTTTTGTATTATATTTTTTTAATGATGAATTCTATTCTTCGATTAAGCTGATGGTCTTCTTCTCAACAATCTGTTTTCGCATTTCCTTCAAAGGCTAATGTTAAAAAGTCCCTCAATTGTTCAAAAAAACTATTAACCCACTTTTTACCACAACAATTATGTAACTCACTCATAGTTGTTTAAATAAAAAATTGAAAGTAATTATAGAAAAATTACACAAGAGTTTATCAACAAAATGTATATTTGTGGTAAGAAGTGGTAAAAATCCGCTAGTTTTACTCATTATTAATTGTTATGTTCGGTTTAGTAGGAGAATATGAAGTAAAGCTCGACAACAAAGGTCGGTTTATGTTTCCAGCACATTTGCGGAAGCAGCTTTCTCCTACTGCCCAAGAAAATTTCATGCTCAACAAAGGTTTTGAAGATTGTTTAACGCTTTACCCAATGAATGAATGGGAAAAACTAAGCGCAAAACTTTCTAAATTGAATTTATTCAAACCAAAAAACCGTATGTTCTATCGCCTTTTTCACCAAGGAGCGAAGAACACTTCACTTGATTCAGCTGGGAGAATTTTAATTCCCGTTAGTCATTTGGAAAGAGTTGGTCTCGATAAAGAGGCCATGATTATTGCTTACAATGATCGAATTGAAATTTGGGATAAAACCAAGTACTTCAATCTTATCGAAGGGAACATGACAGATTTCGCTGATTTGGCGGATGAAGTAATGGGTAACCTAGATGGAGAAGAATAAACCAGAATATCATATCCCTGTAATGTTGGACGAATGTCTTAACGGATTAGACATTAATCCCGATGGGATTTACGTTGATGTTACTTTTGGTGGCGGAGGTCATTCAAAAGTGATTTTTGACAAACTTTCTTCCAAAGGGAAACTCGTTGTGTTCGACCAAGATGCTGATTCAAAAGTAAATGCATGGTCAGCTGACAACTTTTATTTTATTGAAAGCAATTTTTCCTTTCTAAACAATCACCTTAAACTCCTAGGTATCTCTGGCGTTGATGGAATTCTAGCGGATTTAGGCGTGTCGTCACATCAATTTGATGAGGGAACCAGAGGTTTTTCTATTCGATCAAATGATGCGCTAGATATGCGCATGAATCAAAATGCCGAGATTTCAGCTCAGAATATTGTTAACGAATATGAAGCAGAAAATCTCGCTAGAATATTTAACCAATACGGTGAAGTAAAATCTCCTATGCGCATTGCTAGAGAAATTATAAGTCATCGCACATCGAAACCAATAACAACGACAGGAGAATTAATTCAAATACTGGAGCCTTTAGCCCCAAAATACAAAGAGCACAAATTTTATGCTCAAATATTTCAAGCAATTCGAATCGAAGTTAACGACGAAATGAAGGCGCTTGAAAGTTTTCTTACACAAACACCAGATATCCTCAACAACGGCGGACGATTAGTGGTGATGTCTTACCATTCCCTCGAAGATAGATTGGTGAAAAATTTCATGAAAAGAGGATCTCTTGATGGTAAAATTGAGAAAGATTTTTTTGGAAATGTACTAAAGCCCCTAACAGAAATTAATAGACATCCAATAGAAGCAACAGAAAAAGAAATAGAAGTAAACAGCAGAGCGCGAAGTGCAAAACTCAGAATTTCAACACGCAATGGCAGAAAATGAAATCATAGAGAAAGTAAGTGGGTCAAAAGCTAATGCGAAGAAAGCAAAATCATCAAATGCTAATTCAAAAAAGCCAAGTACACTAATTCAAATTTTGAATGGTGATTTTTTGACTAAGGAATTTGTTACAAAAAACTTAAGCTTCATTTTCTATATCATCTTCCTTTTAATACTTCTTGTGGCAAAAGGTTATTACGACAAACAATTGACAAAAGAAGTTGATTCTACTCAAAAAGAGCTAGATGAAATCACAGGAGATTATGTTGCTAAAAAAGCATATTTAGAAGAAGTTACAAAAAGAATTACGTTGGTTAAACAACTCAATCCTATAGGTCTAAAGGAAACAGTTAATCCAACTAAAGTTATACGAATTAAAAAATAACATTGAAAGATAGAAAAGACATATTTTGGAGAGCATATATCATTTACTTCGGTTTTGTGGGGTTGATGATTGTCGTTTTCACGAATACGGTTTCTTTACAACTAGAGGGGAAATCCAATGTCTTTGCAATTTCAAAAGCATCCGAAAATAAAATACCTACTCGTTTGGTGAAAAGGTTGCCGCGAAGAGGAGAAGTGCTGGATGATCAAAGAAATCCACTCGTAACATCTGTTTCGTTCTATGACATCCACATGGATCCTACAGTTGTGAAACAAAAATCTTTTGATGACGAAATTTCTGGGCTTAGTAGAGAATTGTCAAAGCTCTACCCAGAAATGACTTCTCGTGAATACGAAATGTATATCCGAAGAGCTAGAAATAACGGGAATCGTTACTTACTTATCAAGAAAAAAGCAACAACAGACGATAGAAAAAAATTACGCCAATTTCCAATTTTTAAATTGGGCCGATTGAAAGGTGGTTTGGTAGATACCGATGAAACGATTATCCGAAAACGACCACAAGGAGAATTACTAAAAAGAACACTCGGGTATTTTCAACAAAATCCAGACAGCACTGAAGTCCGGGTAGGGATAGAAGGAGCATACAACGAATATTTAGCAGGAGAAGCAGGCGCAGAAATTGAACAACGGATTTCTACAGGGTGGAAAAAAACTGGACAAATAGTCAAAAATGCAGTTGAAGGTGCAGATGTAGTAACTACAATCGACAGTGAAATACAAGATGTCGCTCACTCAGAGTTAATTAAACAATTGAAGAATCAAAATGCCAAAAGTGGAACTGCTATTGTAATGGACGTAAAGACAGGACATGTGAAAGCAATTGCAAATTTAACGAAAGGTAAAGACGGGAATTACTACGAGCTATACAACTATGCAATTGGAACAAAGGAAGTTCCAGGTTCCACATTTAAGCTAGCGTCGCTCATGGCAGCATTAGAAGATAAAAAAATCAAAATGTCAGATACGGTTTCTGCGGAAGGTAAATATCAATTTTACGATGCAGTTTTGAAAGATTCTAGACCCAATGGATACGGAAGAATTTCAATTAAAACTGCATTCGAATTATCATCTAATGTTATCGCAAAAGTTATATACAGCGCCTATAGAAACGAGCCTGAATTATTTATCAAAAGATTGAAATCCTTTGGTTTAGCCGCTCCTCTTGGTATTGAAATCGCTGGAGAACCCAAACCAACATTATATGTCCCAGGTTCGAAAATGTGGTCTGGTATTTCATTGGCATGGATGGCTATTGGCTACGAGGTTCAACAAACACCACTACAAACCTTAACTTTTTACAATGCTGTCGCAAACAACGGACGCATGGTGAGGCCACAATTCGTAAGTGAAATTCGCAGAAATGGCGAATTAATTCAACAATTTGCTCCGGTCACACTAAAAGCAAAAATTTGTTCCAAAACGACTTTAAATGAATTACAATCAGCCCTCGAAGGAGTAATACTCCGAGGCACAGGTTCTGCTCTCAAATCTGCCTATTTCCAAATTGCTGGCAAAACTGGAACAGCTCGAATTTTGAATTCAGACTTACATTATGGAAACAAAGGAGAAGAAAAATACCAAGCTTCGTTTGTAGGGTACTTTCCCGCACAAGATCCTTTGTACTCCTGCATTGTCGTTATTTCAGCCCCCAGCAAAGATATCTACGGTGCATCGGTATCTGGAACTGTGTTTTCTGCAATCGCCAACAAAGTATATGCATCCACATTGCGCTATCACGAGGCTATTAACGAGAAAAAACGTCTACAAAATGAAATCCCAGTTTCTATAAACGGTTACCGAAATGATTTGAAAACTGTATTGGCCAGCTTAAACATTCCTTACTCCTCAAAAAACCAAGAGGAATGGGTCAATACAAAAGCTGACGAAAATAAAGTTCTCTTTCAAAAAAGAGCAACAACAAATAAGATAATGCCAAATGTGATTGGCTTGTCAGCTAAAGACGCCGTTTTCCTAATTGAAGCTTGTGGCATGAACGCATATGTGAAAGGTTTCGGAACTGTGAAAGAACAATATCCAACTTCTGGAGGAATGATCTACAAGGGCGGAACAGCTGAAATAATATTAAAATGAAATTGAAGATTAAAGACATATTGCAAAACGTACACCTCTCAAATTCCAATTGGAATGAAAATAAGGTTGTGTCTAAACTTTCGTTTGATTCTCGCGATGTTGACGCGAACACCTTGTTTTTTGCAGTCCTTGGTTCAACAAAAGATGGACACAATTACGTCGATGATGTTATCAAAAAAGGTTGCGTTAATATCGTCCTTGAACAAAAAAGACAAGAAGATGGAATCAACTTCATTCAAGTTAATGATTCAGCGGAAGCTCTTGCAATTGCTGCTCATAATTTCTATGGAAAACCGTCAGAAAAACTAAAAATAATTGGCGTAACTGGCACAAATGGGAAAACAACCACGACGACTTTATTGCACAATCTGTTTTTATCTTTGGGGTATCAAGTTGGTCTGCTTTCAACAGTTGTCAATAAAATAGGAAAAGAAGAAATACCTTCAACACACACTACTCCAAATCCAATTGCTTTAGCTGAACTTCTTTCTAAAATGGTTGAAAGCGAATGCTCTCATGTATTCATGGAAGTTAGCTCTCATGCCATACACCAAAAGAGAACAGCGGCACTTTCTTTTGATATCGCGGTTTTCACAAATATCACCCACGATCATTTGGATTATCATAAAACGTTCAAAGAATACATTGGAGTAAAGAAAACACTTTTTGACAATCTCTCGAAAGATGCCTTCGCATTAACCAACATTGACGACAAAAACGGAATGATTATGCTTCAAAACACGAAAGCATCTAAATACAGTTATGCACTGAAGTCTCCATCTGATTTCAAAGGGAAAATAATTGAAAATGAGCTTACTGGACTAGTTATGCAAATTAACGACAAGGAAGTCTATGCACAACTAATTGGCGAATTCAATGGCTACAATTTACTAGCTGTTTACGGAGTAACGCAACTATTACAAATTGATCCAATAGAAGCATTGACAGCTATGAGTCAATTAAAATCAGTTCATGGTCGTTTCGAGTTTTTCATGAGCGCGAACAATATGACATGTATAGTTGATTATGCGCATACGCCAGATGCTTTAGAAAACGTATTAAAAACGATTTCAAGCTTCAAAAAACCAGGAAACAAAGTAATAACATTAGTTGGATGTGGAGGAGATCGGGACAAAACAAAACGACCAGAAATGGCGCGAATAGCTTCGGCGATGAGTGACCAAACAATATTAACATCCGACAACCCAAGAACAGAAAATCCATTGTCAATTTTAGAAGAAATGGAAGCTGGAATTCCAGCTGAGAAAATCATGCAAAACATTACCCTTTCCGACAGAAAAGAAGCAATAAAATTAGCGATTTCACTCGCTCAACCAAATGACATTCTTCTTATTGCTGGAAAAGGTCACGAAAAATACCAAGAAATAAACGGTGTAAAGCAACCTTTTGATGACTTGGAAATCGCAAAGGAATTAATCCTTAAAATGAAGAAATAATGTTGTATTACTTATTCCATTATCTAGACAAATTTAATTTCCCAGGAGCTGGGTTGTTCGAATTTATATCGTTCAGAGCCTCAATGGCTTTAATTCTTTCATTGGTCATATCTATCGTTTTTGGTAAAAAAATCATAAACCTTCTTCGAGGACAACAAATCGGTGAAACGGTTCGCGATTTAGGTCTTGCTGGTCAAGTTGAAAAATCAGGTACACCAACAATGGGTGGACTAATGATTCTCGCTGCCATTCTTATTCCAACTTTGTTGTTTGCCAAATTGCACAACATTTACGTTTTAACAATGATTTTGGCAACTGTTTGGCTTGGGTTTATTGGTTTCATCGATGATTATATTAAAGTTTTCAAGAAAAATAAAGAAGGACTTGCAGGAAAATTTAAAATAATCGGTCAAATTGGCGTTGGACTAATAGTAGGTTCAATACTTTACTTCTCAGAAGATGTTCAAGTTCACAAAAAAGTAGCTAATGATTACGTCCTGTTGGCGGATGAAGAAGAAGTAACAGATGAACACAGCGCATTCAAAACAGACAATAACACCAAATGGATTCGCACCCGCGATATGACAACCACGATTCCATTCGTAAAAGGAAACGAATTTAATTACAACTGGTTAATTGGTGACAGTCAAAAAAGCTACGGTTGGCTAATCTTCATTCCTGTTGTGATATTTATTGTAATTGCTGTATCAAATGGCGCGAACATGACAGATGGATTGGATGGTCTTGCCACGGGTTCTTCCGCAATTATTGGTTTAGCTCTGGCTGTCTTTGCTTATGTAAGTTCAAACGTCCGATTCTCAGATTACTTAAACGTCATGTATATTCCGCTCGCCGAAGAGATGGTAATCTTCATTTCCGCTTTCGTTGGTGCTTGCATCGGATTCTTATGGTACAACTCCTACCCTGCTCAAATATTCATGGGTGACACGGGATCATTGGCGCTCGGTGGAATAATAGCTGTATTTGCTATTGGCATCCGTAAAGAGCTTTTAATTCCAGTTTTATGCGGGGTTTTCTTAATCGAAAACTTATCGGTTATTCTGCAAGTTGGTTACTTCAAATTAACGAAACGACAGTACGGAGAAGGTAGACGGATTTTTCTCATGGCTCCGCTGCACCATCATTACCAAAAAAAAGGTATTCATGAGGCCAAGATAGTTGCAAGATTCTGGATAATCGGAATCTTACTCGCAGTATTCACCATTGTAACTCTAAAATTGAGATAATGTCCATTCACGGTCAAAATATAGTAATCCTAGGTGCCGGCGAAAGCGGCGTAGGTGCGGCAATTCTTGCCAAATCCAAGGGATATGCCGTGTTCGTTTCTGATAAAGGAACGATTAAACCGGAGTACCGTGAACAATTGATTGAAAGACAAATAGAATTTGAGGAAGGCCAACACGATGAAGCACGAATTTTGGCGGCTGATACCCTTATTAAATCACCTGGAATACCGAGTTCTATTCCAATGATTCAACAATTTCTTTCTCAAGGTAAAAAAGTGTTGTCAGAAATTGAATTTGCCGCTCCATATTGCAAAGCAAAAACAATTTGTATCACAGGAAGCAATGGCAAAACCACGACAACCATGCTTTTGCATCACATTCTTAAAAATGCGGGCATAAAGGTAGGTTTAGCTGGAAATATAGGCTTCAGTTTTGCCAAACAAGTGGCAGAAGAAGAGTTTGATTGGTATGTACTAGAATTAAGTTCATTTCAATTAGAAGAAATGTTCGATTTCAGAGCAGATATTGCCATTCTAACTAACATCACGCCTGATCATTTGGATCGCTATAATTACGACATGCAACTGTACGTCGACGCGAAATACAGAATAATCCAAAATCAAACAGAAAACGATTGGTTCATCTACAATTATGACGATCCAATTGTACGAACAGAAATAGAAAAACGCAAACCAAAAGCTAAAATGGCGCCCTTTTCGCTAAAAGAAAAACTAGAACAAGGGGGTTATTTAGAAAACGAAGAACTTATTATCAATATCCAAAAACAATTTACTATGTCAATCCACGATTTAGCCTTAAAAGGCAAACACAATGCACAAAACTCACTTGCATCCGGTATCGCAGCGAGAATTTTAGAAATTAGAAAAGAGTCGGTTCGCGAGAGTCTAGCTGATTTCATTAATGTAGAACATCGAATGGAATTCGTTGCAAAAGTTCATGGTATTGAATTTATCAATGATTCGAAAGCTACCAACATAAATAGCGCTTGGTTTGCGCTTGAATCAATGGATAAACCGACTATTTGGATTGTTGGTGGAGTAGATAAAGGAAACGACTATTCAGAATTAGTCGACCTCGTAAAAGACAAAGTAAAAGCAATTATTTGCTTAGGTACAGAAAATCAAAAAATCATTGATACTTTTGGTGAAGTTGTTGAAACCATCGTTGAAGCATCTTCAGCAATGGAAGCTGTTGCCTATGGCTACAGACTCGCTCAAAAAGACGAAACGGTGTTGCTTTCTCCTGCTTGCGCGAGCTTTGACTTATTTCAGAATTATGAGGATCGTGGAAATCAGTTTAAAAATGCAGTTAGAACTCTTTAAAACTTACTAAAATGGGAACTAGAAACGAAGCACATATTAATTCTGCACTGCAAATTTTGCAAGCACGAAAAGAGACCTTGGACCGTGTAAACAAGATTCAAATGCGGCCTCATGGTAAAATAATGGAAAAGGACTTGTTCACCTGGTTCGGAAATAGTGTAGATGATTTAATTCAAACCATTTCCTCATTTCCTGATCCAGTTCATTGGGTGGCAAAGAAAAACGAGGTACTGCAAGTATTAGAGGAAAAAGAGGCTCTTTTAACCAAATTGGGTTCAATAATCGTTTATGACAGCGCACAATTCTCAATTCCAGAGAAATGGATCAAAAATTTACCAACCCATATTGCCGTATCAACAATGGAGGACGCACTTATCATGTCTGTAACCTTGCCAAAGCAAAAGAGTGTTATGCTCATAACCGGCAATATGAAGGATGGAGAAGAAAATGATAAATTTATAAAAGACTTTATAGCAGCGTACAGAACAGTCTAAAATGAATGAATACCTTAAATATTTAAAAGGCGACAGAGTCATCTGGATTATCACTTTATTGATGCTAGCCTTCTCCTTGGTGAGTGTATATAGCTTTGTCCCTATTCTTGTTAAAATAGAAGGTGGTACTCCTTTTAAATATTTATTTAAACACTTCATTTATGTAATCATCGGGCTTGGTTTAATGATTTGGATTCACCGGAAAGATCCAAAGTATTTCTCTATGCTTTCCAAAGTGGCTTTTTACTTTGCAGTGGTTTTACTTCTTTTTACCTTCTTTTTTGGAACACGTGTTAATGGCGCTGGGCGTTGGGTTAAGATTCCATTTATTGGTCTAACTTTTCAATCTTCTGATTTTGCCAAACTAGCATTAATCGTTTATTTATCGCGTTTAATGGTAAAGAAAAGTCAAGTGATGACCGACTGGCGGAAAGGGTTTTGGCCTATAATGTTGCCCATTATTATCATATGTGGATTGATAGTAAAGGACAATTTTTCAACAGCAGCCATCATGTTTATGATCAGCTTATTTATGCTCTTCATAGGAAAAGTCCCTTTTGGAAAAATTGCAATTCTAATCGGAAGTGGAATTGTCTTCCTATCCGTTATCGTCAGCGTGCACAAGGCGGTTCCAGAGTTAAATATATTACCGCGCTATGAAACATGGGAAAATCGAATTCTAAATAAAATGGACGACGAAAAAAACGTCGCCGCAAATGCTCAAGCGCTCAATGCACAATTGGCAATTTACAATGGCGGACTTTTAGGAGAAGGTGTTGGAGATGGGAAATTGAAAGAATATCTACCTGAGGCTTATGCCGATTTTTACTATGCTAGCTTCGTTGAGGAATTCGGTCTTGTCTCGGCTCTGCTTTTGATACTTGCCTACCTAATATTACTCTTTAGAATTATAAAAATTGGACTCAATTCCACAAACCTTTTTGAAGCCTACGTTTGCATAGGCATTGGGATATTAATTTTAACGCAAGCCTCTGTAAACATGCTCGTTTGTGCTGGCGTATTTCCAGTTACAGGTCAAAATATGCCTTTGCTGGCAATGGGAGGATCTGCCCTAATTATGACGTGCGCTTCAATTGGAATCGTTCAAAGTATAGCTTACAGACAAATGAATCCTCAAGAGGAAAACGAATGAACTTAGAACGTGTTATTATATCAGGAGGCGGAACTGGCGGACATATATTTCCTGCCATTGCTATTGCCGATGAAATAAAGTCGAAATACCCAAAAGCCAATCTACTTTTTATTGGTGCACAAGGAAAAATGGAAATGGAAAAAGTTCCTGCGGCGGGCTATAAAATAGTTGGTTTAGACATCCGTGGATTTCAAAGAAAGT
>JBDNIA010000161.1:0-13893 GCA_041688525.1 Crocinitomicaceae bacterium
ATAATTTCCTACAAAGGAATACTGATTGCTTCCAATTTTATAAACGGGAATATATAGAACCCTGTTATTTACATTGTGGTCTATCCGCTTATAGTTTAAACCAACCCGAAAAGTGCTTTTGTCTGTTTTCAAAATTGGATACGAAGCAAACAATGACTGTTTACTGCTTTCTACGTCTTTGTTCAGTTTTATGTAGTCTTGCGCCAAAGACGTATAAGGTTTATATACGTCAAGATTATACTGATAAGAAACTACCAATTGCCCAAACAAACCGAAAGGGAAAAAGAAAGCAAACAAAGCAAAGCCAAAAATAATTTTCATATGCTTTATTTTATGCGAAGTAAGATGTTAACCTTGTGATTTTTTAGAAAGGTAAAATCATCAACGTAGTCGCCGGTTTTCAACTTAATTGAATCGATATTTCCATTGTATGCAACTTCCAAAAACGGATTTTGCTTTTTCTTGTTGCCATATATAGTAATCCCATGCCAATTAGAATCTACATAATTTGTCCATAACTGACAACTGGTGCCTCTCAATATTTTTCTGCGTTGAATAGAAGATTGTATCTCAATTTTTCCATTCTTAAAAAATTCCACTTGAACTTTATCATCACCGATTTGATTGCCCCATTTCCCAATGAAATGATTGTACTCTGGACACAGAGTATCAGAATTCTTCTTACACGACAAGATTATAAAAAATGAAAAAAATATTATTATAAACGGTTTGTGATTCATATATTTTTAATTTATTGTTCTTTTACCAACAAACGAGTATCAAAGAATATTGGTTGAAAAATGAGGGAATTAATAAATTTCCCTCATTTACATTTTTATAAATTTTTTCTGCCCGACTTTTGTGTTTTTTATAATGAAATTTACCATGTAAGTGCCACTTTCAAACGAATCAAGTGAAAAGGTCTTTTGCTGACTTTTCATATCTTCCGTTTTTATTAAACGACCATCCATATTTGTAAATTCTATTTTTAAACCTTCAACAAGTTGAGTAGTTTCTATTACTATTTCGTGCCGAGCCGGAATCGGGAAAACTAAGAAATTTAAAGACTTTTCACCATTTGTTTGCTCAATACTTAAGTTTAGGTATTCATCACTCTCTTCACTTAATTCATGTGGTTCACTATTTACAACTGTTGAACCTCTGTTTGGATCCCCTTTTGTCCAATAAGGTTCGTCATACTGAACCCATTTCCAATCAGCATTCTTTTTCCTTGCCATAAATAAAACAAACTGTTCACCCTCTATGGGATAAGCAGGAAAAACATGTTCGATATTTACCTGAGGCCCTATATTATTTGAGGTATGAATTAAAGAGAAAACGTCATTCGTCGGAAAATAATTCACATGATAATTCGAAGCGTCCATACCGCTTAATTTTAACCCCTCACTATCTGTATCCACTGAGCCTAAAGTTGTAGGTAAATTAATGTTCATACAACTAGAGGTAGACTGAATATTATAAGTTTTGTTAGTTATCAAACCAATTGCAAAATTTTCACCTAACGACCTTAAATATATCAAATCTGTTCTGTCCTTAACCATATCACCTTCATAATTATCTTCATGATCCCAATATCCATTTGTATATTTAAAAGACCCCGGTACCCATTGATTTTCTCCTAATTTAAACTGTGTCATAAAGTCATTCATCTGTCTAAAAATCAGATATGAATTTACATCTTTTTCAAAATCCCAACTCAATGCACCTGCCCACCCTGAGAATAAACCTTGCCACATAGTCCTTTTTAACTCTAAAAAATTGTAATTACAAAACATTGCTCCTGTACCGCTTTTGTAAGGGTCTGTTTCAGAGGATATTATTGGTTTAATATTATTATTATCATCAGTATAATCTCTATTATTTTTTACCGATTTTATCCAATGTAACGCTCCATTCGGATTACCGGAAAAATCATACCAATTACTCGTCATTACGTCTATATTAGGATCTTCAAATATATCATCATTTATTGCTTTAGATCCTGCATAGCTAGCCGTTAATAAATGAATTTGACCATTATATTGACTTTTAATATATGCTGCCATCTCCTTTTGCCAGGTCAAACTTGGCTCTGGGTCATCTTCACTAGTGTAGCCAGTCCCATTTATCTCGCTAAACAACTCAAAAACAGCAATATGCGTTGAATACCCCCATCATGCAAGAATGTAACGTAATCTTTGTTTGTAATATTCCTTCGCATCTTCATTTGTAAAGAAATCTAATTTGTTTTGACCGACTAAATTTCTATAGCAATATTTTTGTGGTGAGGGGTCATTTGGCCATCCCCAATTCCAATTAGTATGAGTTCCAGCATCATCAAATGAAAAATGATTTTGCAAATTCCAATGGATTTTTAAATTTAGCCACTCAGACCAATTTACAATATTATCCATTTCTTGCGCCATGTGGAGTCGATCCGTATAATCACCTAGTTTCTCAAACTCAATTTCAGTTGCATGAGGTATCAATATTGTCCTATAATAGTTTGCGCCAGACTCAGCAAGTAGCTCCAATTGATCAATGAACTTATTATATACTCTTGGTGCGGCATAATTGTCTCTGAATAGTTCAGGTTCATGATATTGATTAGTAACTGTTGATGGAGTTAGTTTTTCCCATAAATCATGATCAATCCAACTTTTGGTTTCTGGCCATCTCAAATTACAACCTACAGGAACAAAAGTTCGGTCATTATGCCACAGATATCTTTTGTTCGGGCTAACAGAAACAAAACCTTTATTGCCAACATCTACTACATTGAAATTAAAAGGTGTACTTTCAATTATTTCTTCTCCATCATTAATATTTATCGTAATTGTTGCTGTCCATTTTCCTAATTGAGGAGGGGCAAATCGAATTCGAAAGTTGTAAATTGAAGGTATTTCATCCCAATGGCCAAGAGCCTGATATTCGGCTTGCGAATAAACATTATTAGGACTAACAGGAAGTGGATTACTTAAATCAACTTGCGCGAAATCTTTTGTAAAATACCCATCAACAAATATTGGTGCACCAGAAAATAAAGGTTCAAATTTGGCTGTCACTTTTATTCCTGATTCGGTATTGGCTAAAATGTTTCTCTCCAAATACGGATTTAACTTTTCAGTCATTGGAACGGATAAATCATTGACAAAGTTGTCTACTTTTTCTTGAATGTATCGCGGTAATTGAACACCTAATTCAAATTTATCAAATTTCACAACTCCGTTTAGATCTGAATAATTCATAACTGCAACATCAAAAGCCGAAGATTGAATATTCATCCACATTCCTCCCGAGGTATAGCTCCCCGAATGAAAACCGGACTGAATATTAATAGTAGAAGCAGAAGTAACTTTCTTGTTACTCGCTCCATTAAAAAAATAGCTCTGACTTGACGTAAAGTCTATACATGGACGAACAATTTCATATGGGCCCGCATCAACGGATGCCTGTGTCATTGAGTTGTTTGAGTTGGAATAACAGTCATAAACACTAACCTGAGCAAAAGCAAAATTAGAAATACAACAAAAAATAAAAATTAAATTTTTCATGACAAATACTGTTAAAATGAATACTAATTTTTGTTGATTTCTCTTTTTTCTATAACCCAAGTTTTCAATTCATCTATTTGTTTTTGCAGTGCAATCATTCTGTATTCCTGTTCTATACTATACAAAGTCAACTCTTCAACTTTCTCCAATAAAATACGATTCATTTCACCAAGCGGAATTCCATCTTCTTCAATTTCTTTCGCGGATAAAACACCAGGTAAATGACCATTTAGATCTATGAATTCTTTAATCTCAGAAAGCGGTTTTAATACATAATTTTTAGAAAAAACATAATCTGGCCAATTGGTTGCCAAATCTACTTTTATTTCGCGTGCGCGAACTAAACCATTATTTTCAATTTGAAAGAGTTTTCTGTCTAAATTTTCAATAAGAAAAACCGTTCGAACAACAGATGATTGCAGGGTAGGAGTAATCCTAACTTTTCCTGTATAATCAATTTCAAACATTTTACCTAGATTGTTCTCAATTCTGAATAAATTGTTATCTGCAAAAGTTGTTGAGGTGGAAGTCAAATACAAACTTGGACTTTTCATAAAAAACATTGTTGCTCCGTTCGATGTTAAAACTGTACTTGCATCAATATTTGATCCAAGCAAAAATCGATTTATTCTTGCAGTGCCATTGACATCCAAATTAAAACTGGGTAAATTAGTATTTATCCCAACATTAAAACATTGATTATAAATTATTCCTGAACCATATGACCAAATTCCAGTAAGCGGTCCACCTTGATGATTAGTGCAAATCTGACTATTTAGATTATAGGTTAAGATAAACACCATTATAGAAGTATATATATTCTTTCTCATTGCAAGTTATTTAGTTAATAAACATATGAAAATACTAACTACATGACAAAAATCACAAACAACTGATTGTCAATAAATTAACCGTTCATTTTCTTGTTTAAAACTTTGAAAATCAGTATCTTAGATGATGTTACAAAGCAGTCAACTAAGTCCGACTTCCAAGGTTAGTCGTGAAGATACATCCTTATTTTTAGTTTTAAAAGAACATTTCGGCTCAATAAATGTGGCTAGATTAAAACTGATGTCGTTGTTCATCACATCATTGTGCAAAGTGCAAACAGTAAACTATGAGCGTTTGGCGTTGGGGTTTGACACTGCTGTAAAAAAGGATTCTAATCTACGCCGTATCCAGCGGTTTTTTGCCAGTTATGTTTTAGACAATGATTTGATCGCAAAACTCATTTTCAAACTTCTCCCAAAACAAGAAAAATATGAAGTTTCCATAGATAGAACCAACTGGAAATTCGGTGAGGCGAACATCAATATTCTCGTTATAGGAATTGTTTACCAGGGAGTTGCGTTTCCATTATTATTCAAAATGATGGATAAATTTGGGAATTCAAATACGCAAGAAAGAATAGAGCTACTGGATCGATATAACACCTTGTTTGGATTTGAAACAATTGAAGCACTGGTCGCTGATCGAGAGTTTGTAGGTGCAGAATGGCTTGGTTATTTGAATTTAAATTCCATTTCATATCACATTAGGATAAGAGAGAATTTTCACGTAATCCTGCCTAAGAATAATAAAAAAGTAAAGGCACGTTGGCTGTTCAATAACTTGAAAATGGGACAGTTCAAATATTATCCGAAAATCGTATACATCAACAATATAGCTTGTTATCTATCAGCCAGCGTCATTAAATCTAAAAAAGGGTGTCCTGAATATCAATTTTTAATTTCCTTTAATGATCCTGCAAAATCGAAAGAAAGTTACAAAAGAAGATGGCAAATAGACCACGCAGTAGCACCGAAGGTAAACAATGTTTAAAGCATTAAAATCCAGTGGTTTTAATTTGGAAGACACGCATTTAAAAGATCCCGAAAGAATAGCAAAGCTTGTTTCTGTGATATTCATCGCATTTTTATGGTGCTACAAAGTAGGCATATACATCGATTGTTTCATACAACCAATCAAGATCAAGAAACATGGGTATCGAGCAAAAAGTATAATCAAATATGGGCTCGAATTTATAGCAAACATATTGTTAAACCCTCAAAAACAAACAGATATAAATATTTTTGGATTTTTGTCATGTAGTTAGATGAAAACAGTTAAAATTTTGTGAAATACAGTATAATTTTCAAAAAAAAGGGCTTGCAAATGCAAGCCCTTTCCAAAAATAATATTGAAATATCTTATTTGATCGTCAATTTTTTAGTTGAGTTAACACCATTCGCATTAACGTTAACCAAGTATATTCCTGCGTTCAATCCTTTTGTATTCATTTCTACCGTTTGAACACCATTTACGTTGTTCATTGTGTTTGAAAGAACTACTTTTCCAGCCATGTCTGTAACGTTGATTACGACATTACTTTGTGTTTGAGCTTCGAAACGTACATTGAATTTATCAGAAGCAGGATTTGGATATACATTCAATCCTAATATGTCTGTAACTTCATTGATTCCTAATTCATCTTTATCAGACATACGAATCATGATAGCACTTGGAGAAGTCAACTGGAAGAAAGTCCCGTCAGACAACACTCCGCGAACACTACCTCCTTGAGTTTCTTGAGCCATACCAAAAGCAACCTCATCTGTTCCACCTTCATGAACAGCCATTACAAGAACGACATCCCCAGCAACTAAACTAGCTGCACCACCTGACATAGGTAACTTTACAAATGTGCTCAAATCACCAGTAGTAATTGTATGATTTTCCGTTTCTCTATAATAGACAAATTCACCCGCATTTGAATCAAATCTATAAATTTCACCTTTCATGTTTTGGCCAACTGCAGTAGGTTGATTGACCAAGCGAATAGAAAGTGATGTAATATCCATTGGGTCAAAAATATCCATGTAGTTACCAATTTTCAATGGTAAATCTGGCTGTGAACTCACATTACTAATGCTTCCTGATGCAACGCCGTTATCACGACCATATAAATTTTGATCACGACGAACAGTATATGTTTTTTGGTTGTTTGCAGGGTCAGCATCTGTAACACCCAAAGTTGTTGTTAGGTCAATAATGCTATTTCCTACTGTCATTGGAACCATAAAAGGAACCGTAATTTGCAGGCTATCAGCAGCACCAGAAGCAATAACACGTGTTGGTCCTGTTTCGTTGTAAGTTCCAGAAGTTGCGTTTAAAGCAGCATTATTTTGTGCCGCAGCTCCGTTGTTAAGTACATCTGCTTGAAATGTCAATCCAGGGAAATTCACTTGAGAAACTGGAATAAAGTGATAATCAACACCCAAAGTTGTTGCTGAATCAGTCGCCATATGGAAAGCTGTTACTTTCATATCGTTCGCATATGCTTCGATTATTTGAACGTCATCAACTCCCCAGAACCAATCCCAAGCTCCTTCGTAACGGAAACGGATTTTCACATTTGTTCCCCATGAACCACCGCCATTTGCTGCCGTAATGTTCACGTTCTCAATACTTGGGTTTCCTGAATCAGAATTTACTGGTACTTCAGCAACCGTATTTACTGGAAAAGAAATCCAAGTTACACCACCATCGTTTGAAACGTCTACAAAATTCTTATCATAATAATGTCTGAAAATTTCTTTAAAACGCAAATAAAATGCAGTAGAACCATAAGAAGACAAATCTACTCCGTTGACCAAAGTAACTGTTGCATTTTGTACAGCACCTCCACCTGCTCCATCTGAATTAATTAACGCGAAATTCCCACCTGAAGAAGACAACATAGCTGTCGGAAAGCTATATGGAGGAACTTGTGAAGTTAATCCAACTGGCATTGTACTGACAATTGTCCATTCACCACCAGCACCAGTATGCCCCGCTAATGTTGCTGTTGACCATTCTGCAGGATTAGTGAACCCATTGGCCCAAATAGTATCACCTTCAGCCTTAGAAATAATTGTATTGTCAACTTTTTGCTTTACAAAGTTTTCAGAGCGATCAACTAGTGCACTTTGAAAAGAAACATTTTGTTGCGCATTAACACCTACAAAAGTGAAAATAGACAAACTAAATAGTAATTTTTTATTCATATTGTATATTTTTTTTTATTAAAATTTTCCTTAAAGTTACGAGAAAAAAGTTGGTTGGGCAAAATTCATTTTTTCTATGAAACATCTCTTTTTGATTTATTTGCAACAAATCTAAGATGTGCTGTTTAAACTTATTCCAAAAACATTAAAACCGGCAATTCGTCTACATCAAGTTAAATACATAAATTTTATTTATGTATTTAATAATAAATATAAATGAAAATTAATGAGTCATTCTTCTTTAATTTGCGCTCGATTGTCGATAACAAATTAAAAAAAGAACAATGAAAACAGACTTTTTAACTTTGATACTAATGATTTCACCAGCCTTGCTAAACTTGCTGGCCATTCTTTCGAAATTCTACAAACAAGTTTCATCTCTGAAAAAAATAAGCACGTTTGTAACCGTTGTCGGTCTGCTCTCTGCGGTTTACGCCATTTCACTTCTTGTCAGCAATGGAATGAGTCAAACATCCCTACTTGGAATAAATGGTTTAGGATTCGCCGTTCGCATTGACAGGTTGACTGTTGTAATGTATAGCATGATTTCAATTCTTGCCTTTGTCATAATGAAATTCAGTCATAACTATTTAGACGGTGATCAACGTCAAGGAATCTTTATAGGCAGGCTTGCAGTTTCCATAGCGATGGTTCAATTGCTTGTCTTATCGGGCAATCTATTTATGTTAATGCTAACTTGGATTGGTATTAGTCTCGCTCTTCATCGCTTATTGGTTTTTTATCCAAACCGTCCAAAAGCCATTGTTGCCGCCAAAAAGAAATTCATTTTCGCGCGAATAGGAGATTTCTTCTTACTCACCTCAATAATATTGCTTTATCGTATATTCGGAACGGGCGATCTTGGAATTATCTTTACTACAGTTGGAGAGATTCAACAAGGAAACATACAATACGAAATAGCCATTATTTGTCTTGTCATCGCAGCATTGGTAAAATCAGCACAATTTCCTTTGCACGGTTGGCTGGTTGAAGTCATGGAAACGCCCACACCCGTTTCCGCCATGCTTCATGCAGGTTTATTGAATGCGGGACCTTTCTTGATGATTCGCATGGCCTTTTTACTTCATTACTCCAACAGTGGAAGTGCCCTATTAATTGTCGTTGGTGGATTAACAGCGGTGTTTGCGGCCATATCATTTACGACACAACCTGCTCAAAAAACAGCACTTGCCTACTCGAGCATTGCGCACATGGGTTTCTCACTTCTCACTTCGGGTTTTGGATTATATCCTGCAGCCTTACTTCATCTCGTAGGCCACTCTTTTTATAAAGGACACGCCTTTCTATCTTCAGGAACAGCAGTAGAAATAATACGAGCAAAAAAGGTTCTCGCAGAGAAGCGAACGGGAAATGTTTTTAAAATGATATTTGCTTTTACAACCAGTATTGTAATTTACGTCTTATTCTCAACTATATGGGGAGTAAGGCCTAGTGAAAGTTCCGGTTTATTTACTTTAGGGATTATACTTATGCTCGCCTTAACTCTTTTATTGACTACTGCATTTGACAGCACAAACTACATCCAAACAATACTTAAAGCAATACTACTTTCAGTACTAATCACGAATGCCTTTTTCGCCTTTGAACTGGGAGTGCATCACTTATTAGAATCCGAAATACCGCCTACTTTAGCCGTGAACGGAATGACGCTCACTTTTATGGTCGCTATTGTTGCCATTTTTGCACTTGCCATTTTAATTCAGATTGTTTCACCGCGGATAAGTCAGAATCGTTTTACCCAAAAAATGGGTATTCATTTTAGAAATGGCCTATACGTAAACGCCTATTTCGACAAATGGATAGGCGCACTAAGTCAAAAGAAAATTTACAGAAAAATAAAAATACAAGTAGAGAAATAATCGACCCAAGAGCTCAATACTATCTTAAATGAAAACAGTCATGAAAAGCGAAATAAAAGAAAAGAAGATTCAATCAGCGATAGCAGCTTGCAACAAAATAGCCCCACTTTGGTCACTTGAAAATTATGTTGCCGTAAATCCTTTCTTAGGTTTTACTGATTTAAAATTTGAACTAGCGGCAAGTAAATTGAAACGAACTGGGGCAAATATGGCCATGCCGATTTCCTTTTATCTAAAAGAAGTTGAAAATGGCAAAATCACAACTGCTGATGTTACTAAAGCACTTGAAAATCCGAGTCTTGAAATAAAAGGTAAAGCACAAAATCTCCTTGATTTAGCCCATCAATTAAAGAATAATATTGCTACTTCAAAAACAATGCTGGTTGTCGATATTGCCGAACAACTTGAGGACGAAAAATGGAGCGTCTTTATTATCGATCGAATAAGTAATTGGGCCTCTGCTTATTTTGATAAAGGCCAAGCGTTATGGAATACAAGCACTAAAAACTGTGACTTGTTTGAATCATGGATGTCAGAAGCCTTGATCGATAAAACTCCATCGATAGCAGGTATTAAAAACTTTAATTCTACGCTTAAACAAGTTCCAACAAATACAGACGAAGCGATAACATATTGTTTACAAAACTTGCAAGTTCCAGCAGAAGGACAGGAAGTTTATATGCATGCTCTGCTCATGAGAGTCGGCGGTTGGGCTGCTTATTGTGCAGGCATCGATTGGGACAATACACTTTACGGAGGCGCTGTTGAACACAAAAGAAATTTCCTGGCTGTACTTCTAGCTTGGGAACTCATCCTATTAAAAGGCGTAGAAAATGACAAAATGGAATCTTATTGGGCTGATTTTAGAAAAGAACTTCCTGAAATACAAAATTCCAATACAATTCAAGAATCAGAACAAGTTCAGCTTTGTTTGCAAAATGCCCACGACATTGCGGTTCAACGAGAAATAATTCAAAAAGTGAATGGACAAAAAATGCAAGCTGATCAAGGGGAAGATGAGATAAAGGCACAGGCTTTCTTTTGTATCGACGTTCGTTCAGAAGTCTACAGACGAAATTTAGAAATGATCTCTACAAAAGTAGAAACCAAAGGATTTGCTGGATTCTTTGGAATGGCGGTCGATTATACGCCAACTGCACAATTCGTTGGTGAGAACCAATGTCCTGTCTTGATTCCATCAGGACCAAAGGTGAGTGATGCATTCGACAATCAAGAAAGCTTCAATAAAGTATATAAAGCAAAGAAAACACAACAACAATATACCAAAGCTTGGAAGTCGTTCAAAAGTGGAGCCGTTTCTGGATTTAGCTTCGTGAGTAGTTTGGGATTAATCTATGTTCCAAAGTTAATTTCAGACAGTTTCGGAATAACGAGACCAGTTACACATCCCAATCAACATGGACTCAATAAAGCCTTGGAGGAAGAAAAAACGGTTAACTTAGAAATCTCTCTTGAAGAACAAGTTGCCATGGGAAAAGGGGCTTTAATTGCCATGTCGCTTACCTCTGGATTTGCCGAACTCGTTCTATTTGTAGGACATGGATCAACAACGGTAAACAATCCACATTCAACAGGACTAGATTGCGGTGCGTGCGGGGGAAGAACAGGAGAAGTAAATACAAAAGTTGCGGCAAAAATCCTCAACAATCCGGCAGTAAGAAGCGAGCTCGTTAATCATGGAATTAACATACCAAGCGAAACACTTTTCTTGGCTTGTCTTCACGATACAACCACAGATGAAATAACGATATACAATCAAAGTCACATTCCAGCGACACATACCTCATCGGTAGAAGAAGTAAAAGAATGGTTTCAAAAAGCAGGACAGGCGAATAGAACAGAACGAGCAGCTAGATTCACGCCAAATGGTAAACGTCATGAAGCGGTTTCATTCAGATGCAAAGATTGGTCACAAGTAAGACCAGAATGGGGATTGGCTGGATGCGACACCTTCGTTGTCGGCCCGCGTTCAAGAACAAAAGGCATAAGTTTAGAAGGGAAATCTTTCTTACACGAGTACAAATGGCAAGAAGATAAAAATGGAGCCGTTCTTACCGCAATTATGTCCGCACCGATGGTCGTAACGAGCTGGATCAACTTACAATACTACGCTTCCATTGTTGACCAAAAGAACTTCGGCGCAGGAAATAAAACGCTACACAATGTCGTTGGAGGTTTTGGCGTAATTCAAGGCCACGGCGGAGATTTGAGAACTGGTTTACCCATTCAATCTATGCATGACGGCACGAATTTCCAACATCTTCCTTCGCGCTTAAACGTAGTCATCGAAGCGCCATTGGAAGCAATGAATGCCGTTATCAAAGAAAATGAAATGGTGCGCAATTTGTGCGACAACGATTGGATAAAACTACTCGCCATGAATGAAGACGGAAAGATAGTACATCGATATATTGGACAGCAGAAGTGGGAAAAAGTAACAACTGTTCTAACTGCTAAAAGTGAAGTTGTTGAGGTAGAAATGGTTGATTGATATTTCTAATAAAACAATCAGAACCTATTTTTTCTTGCACGAAAAGCTAAACTAAATAACCCCAGCCTAAAAGTCTGAGGCTTCCTCTCATATTTTGTATTTAAGGCGGGTCACTATAATTATCGGGCCGAACCTGTAAAGTATTACCATAAATACTCCAAACGAAAAAACCCTCAATTCGTTTAGAATCAAGGGTTTAATCTCACACTTAGTACTCGAGGCGGGACTTGAACTTTTGCAATTAAGGTAGCCTATAATAACCAGCAATAACGCGAATAACCCTTTAAAATCAATGGTTTATACATGTATACGTAGTAATGAGTCATTGAGGTGAATTGAAGTAGATTGAATCAAACCTAACTAATGTTTGGCAAATGTTTGGCAAATTATACTTATTATTGTGCCAAGTATAATCTTACAATATGGCGTCAGTAGGTTTTAGAATACGAAGCAAGTTAAACAAAAATGTTTCGGTAAAGGTGTATTTGTCATTAGGCAGAAAAAGTCTGATAGAGCTAAATTCAGGCTTTACGATCAACCCTAAAGATTGGAGTTCAAAAACGAATCTACCAATTCAAAGCAACGTCGAGAACAAACTATTGTTCAATAATCTTAAAAAATTAGAAGCCTACATTCATGACAACTTAAACCTTGACAACGGAAAAGGGATAATAATTGATAGGCTCTGGCTTGAGAGCAAGATAAATGAATGCTTTAGTCGAGTTGAAAGGGTTGATGAAGGATTATTAACAAACCGCATACAATTTATAATTGATAACGCAGGAACACGTAAAGTTCGAGGAAAAAAAAGATTAGGGCTTTCATTAAGCAGAGTAAAAAGCTACGTTACCTTTAAAAATCTTATTATCATTTATCAAACCGGAATTAAAAAACAGATCCATTTATTAGACATCAACAAAGTCTTTGTAGATAAACTCATTAATTGGTTAATTAACACGAAAGGCTATTCAATGAACTATGCAGGAAAGCAAATAGATAATTTGAAAACGGTCTGTTTAGATGCTGAAAAAATGGGAATCCCGATAAATGCCTACACCAATCAAATAGAAAGTTTTTCAGAGTCAGATGAGGATAGATATATAGTAACTCTTTCCTTTGACGAGTTAAAAAAAATTGAAGATTTAAAGATTGAAAATCGGTCACTAAACAACGCCCGAAATTGGATTTTATTAGGGTGCGCGTTTGGTCAGCGAGGCAACGATTTATTACATATTTCTCCTGAAAAAATTCGCCAAGAAAAAGAAATGCTATTAATAGATATTTACCAAAGCAAGAACGACAAGTGGGTCACCGTTCCGATTTTATCGCCTCATTTAATTGATATCGTCAAGAATAATTTTCCCTATACTATTTCTACACAAAAACTAAACAACTACATTAAGGATGTTTGCAAACTGGCGAACATAACTACTCCAATAGAAGGGAAAATGAAGGACAAGGATTCCAATCGTAAAAAGTTCGGTATTTACCCCAAAAATCAGTTGATCACATCACATTGCTTCCGACGATCTTTCGCAACTAACTACTACAAAAAGATGCCTACTGCGATACTTATCAATATCACAGGGCATGCGAGAGAATCGTTGTTTCTCACTTACATCAACAAACGTGAAGACAAGGATGGTAATGCAGCAATGTTTTCTACATTCTATAACAGTGTTCATTCAAATGAATAAATGAGTCACCATATTCCGGAACTAACTCACTGTAATTACAAAGAAAAACTAGTAAAAGAACGCATTGCAGTTGTAAAAGAATGGCTTGATGGTGTTTCAGCCCCTTAAATAATCGGACAGAATTATATTAATAAATCTATAATTTTGAAAGATGGAAAAACGGAAATTTACCAAAGAAGAGAAACTTGCTATTATAAAAGAAGTTTCTGAAAATGGATTAAAAAC
>JBDNIA010000162.1:0-7492 GCA_041688525.1 Crocinitomicaceae bacterium
CTTAACAGTTTGTATGGTGCTATTCTTAACCCTGGTTGCCGCTTCTTTGATAAGCGTATTGGACAGTCAACTACACTTACTGGTCGTACTATTGTTAAGCATATGAGTGCAGAAGTTAATAAAGTTATTACTGGAGTTTACGATCACGTTGGTGATGCTGTTATCTATGGTGATAGCGTTACCGGTGATTCGATGATTAACACATCAAATGGCATGATTGCAATTGAAGATTTGTTTGATGCAGTTGAGGATAAAGTATTACATCCTAGTGGAAAGGAATATGCAATGTTTAACGACTCGGACATTACAACACTTGGATTCCATGCATTAAATGATAAAATTACTATTTCTAAAATGAACTATGTTATGCGTCATAAAACTTCTAAGCAATTATACAAGGTAACAATGGAAGACGGAACGTCGGTTACAGTAACAGAAGATCACAGTTTAATGATAGACCGAGATGGGTTCTTACTGGAAATAAAGGCAACAGATTTACAAGAAAATGATTTAGTTATTACTCTTGCTAAGTAGGGTTTTTTGACTATGATGTTAAATAAGTATAGCAAGCATACAACGATAGGAGTATCACCATAGTCATGCCAAAATGTATAGAGTGCGGCACAGTCGCAAAAAGATTACAGTGGACACATTTTTTTTATAAATGTACTGGAAAGTTTAAGAACGGTAAAGAATACAAAATCGCATATCCCCATGCTAAACTAGTAGACGATGAGTTTGCTAAGTCAACAGCCTGCACACTAGTTAATATGCAAAAGAAATACGGAACAGTGCAGGGTCAAGCTGCATGGGATGATTATAAAAGAAAACAAGCGTATTCTAATACGCTGCAATACAAACAAGAGAAACATGGATGGACCGAAGCCGACTTTGATGAATATAATAAATCAAGAGCTGTTACATTAAAAAACTTAATAGAACGGCACGGTGAAGTGACAGGTGCTATTAAATGGCAATCATATTGCGATAGACAGGCATACACAAACACAAAGGAATATTTCATAGAAAAGTTTGGTACTACAACTGGTACAGACATGTACAATGAAGTGTGTAGAATAAAGTCACACTCACTAGATGTAGTAATGGAAAGAAACAACTGTGATGAAGCAGTAGCACTAGATATAATTGCTAATTATAAACAGTCAGAAAAATATTCAAGTAATTTAGAAAAGCAGTTTGCTGATGAAATAATGTCTGCACTGGAAGAAGAATTGCGCTATTATTACAAAACGAAACAATATTGCATTTGGGCAAATGACAAGCCGAACTTTTATGACATTGTACACAATGACAAAGCAATAGAATTTAATGGCGACTACTGGCATTGCAATCCTAACAAATACGCTGAAAACTGGTATCATCCACAATCTGAGTTATTAGCAAGACACGTATGGGAAAAAGATGCAAAGAAGATTCAAGCATTAAAAGATAAGCGTAACATAGACACACTAATCATATGGGAGTCAGAGTATTTGGCTGATCCTAAAACAATAATTCAAAGGTGCATAACATGGCTGAAGTAATAAGACAACGAGTAGCAAGCGTAGAAAAGATACCAAACACAGGCGACCAGTACGTATATGATATAAGCATTGCCGAAGACGATCCGTTTTTCTTTGCAAATGGACATTTGGTTCATAACACAGATTCGGTCTACTTTAGTGCTTGGCCTACTTTACAAAATGAAATTAAGGCAGGCAATATTCCTTGGACTAAAGAGAATGTTATTACACTTTACGATCAAGTATCAGAAGCAGCTAATATAACCTTCCCAGATATGATGGCAAAATCATTCCATTGCCCAAAGAGTCGAAGTGTTGTTATTGCAGCAGGTCGTGAAATTGTTGCAGAAAGCGGATTGTTTATTACTAAGAAGCGTTATGCAGCTCTAGTAATTGATACAGAAGGTTTCCGCAGTGACGTAGACGGTAAAGCTGGTAAAGTAAAAGCCATGGGCTTAGACTTACGTAGAAGTGATACTCCTGTGTTTATGCAAGAGTTTTTAAGCGAGCTGTTGCTTATGGTACTTACAGATAAGCCGCAAACTGATGTGCTAGAACGTATTACTCAATTTCGTTTAGCATTTAGTGAACGGCCAGGTTGGGAGAAAGGTAGTCCGAAACGTGCAAACAAAGTTGGACATTATCGTCGCTTAGAAGAAAAAGCCGGCAAGGCTAATATGCCTGGACACGTTAGGGCAAGTATTAACTGGAATACACTCAAGCGTATGAATGGTGACAAATACTCGCAGGAGATTGTTGATGGTATGAAAGTTATTGTTTGTAAGCTCAAGCAGAATCCATTAGGGTACACTAGTGTTGCTTATCCGACAGACGAGCTGCGTATGCCTGAATGGTTTAAAGAACTTCCGTTTGATGATGCAGCAATGGCAGAAACAATTATTGATAATAAGTTAGATAATTTGATCGGTGTGCTTAACTATCCATTAGAGGATACTAAGCGTCATAACACGTTCAATAGTTTGTTTGACTTTGGAGACTAAAATGAAAATAAAATTAGAAATAGAAATTGATACCGAGAGCGATCAGGACCTAAATACTATTGAAGAGCTAATCGAAATGTTAAAAGGACTAGCGGAGCAAATGCGATGAAGGTAGGTTTCACCGCATCAACTTTTGATTTACTTCATGCCGGGCATGTACAAATGTTACGTGAAGCAAAAGAACAGTGCGATTATTTGATCTGCGGATTACAAGTGGATCCTAGCGTTGATCGTCTAGATAAAAATTCCCCTATACAGACTATTGTCGAGCGCTATACGCAACTTAAAGCAGTAGGATATGTAAATGAAATTATTCCTTATGGCACCGAACAAGACCTAGAAGATATCTTGACAATGTATCATATTCATGTTAGAATATTAGGAGAGGAGTATAGAGATAAAGATTTTACTGGTAAAGACATTTGCCGTAAAAGAGATATTGAATTATACTTTAATAAACGAGATCATCGTTTTAGTTCAAGTGATTTAAGAAAGAGAGTAGCTGATCGTGGGTAATAAGTTTATATTTGATGTAGATGGAACATTAACGCCAAGCCGCAGTGGTATGAATAGTGAGTTTCAAGGATACTTTATAGACTTTTGCTATGCAAACGAAGTTTATCTAGTTACAGGTAGTGACTATGCTAAAACATTAGAACAGGTTGGACCTGATGTTTGTGATGCTGTGATAAGGATTTATAACTGTAACGGCAATAATGTTTGGGAGAAAGGTGTGAATATTCGTACTAATGAATGGACACTTCCTGAAGATGCACACGAATGGTTATCTAATAAGCTAACCGAAAGTACCTATTGTACTCGTACAGGATTACACTTCGAACATCGCCCAGGGCTTGTTAACTTTAGCATAGTTGGACGTAGCGCTGACAAAGAACAACGAGCAGATTACGTTATATATGATGTTCTATTCGACGAACGTAATATTATTGCTCAAGAGTTTAATGGATTATTTCCTACACTACAAGCAACGGTAGGAGGCGAAACTGGTATTGATATTGCTCCACTAGGTGCGGACAAAGCACAAATTGTTGAGGACTTTGAAGTTGAAGATAAACTTTACTTCTTTGGCGATAGAATGGATCCTGCTGGTAATGATTATCCGCTGTCGTTAGAAGTAGACGTAGCAAAGCCTGTAAAACGCTGGCAAGAAACATTTGAACTGTTACAATATTTTCAAGAAGCAAAGGTAGCAGCGAAATGAAAATTTTGCTAACGGGTCACAGGGGCTTTATAGGTACTGCATTACTTGCACGATTAACAAATAACAATGATGTAGAAGTTATACACTGTATAGACTTGCAAGCAGGTACCAACTTGCTTACTTGTGACTTTCCGAATCATGTCGATCTTGTAATACATCTAGCAGGAAAAAGCGGTGTTCGTGAAAGCCTGAATGACCCGGGTGCTTATTGGTTAAACAATGTAGAAGCAAGCCGTAGACTGTTTGAACGCTATAGTAACGCTCGCATATTGTATGCAAGCTCAAGCAGTGCGTACGAGCCCGATTTGAACCCTTATGCGGCATCTAAGTACATACTGGAAAAATTAGCAACACGGTATACTGATACTTTAGGTATGCGATTCCACACTGTGTATTCCGACTTACCTAGAAAGAACATGTTCTTTGATAAACTATTTAATGGTACATTAGAATACGTAACTCAACACCACAGAGATTTTGTACACATTAACGATATTTGCGATGCAATTGAAATACTGATTAAAAAGACGCACGTTAATGGTATAATAGATATTGGTTCAGGTGATCCAATTAGAGTTCAGGACTTGGCTCCTGGCTTGCCTATCCGCCTAAATACTCCACATGAAAGAACATTTACATGTGCAAATTTAGAAAAAATGAAAGCCTTAGGATATAAACCTAAATATATGATAAAAGAGTTCTTGACAAACAAAGAATTAGGCACTATAATAAAACTTAACACAGGAGAAATCGCATGAAAGATATTTTACAAGACGTAGTAGCACATACACACGCACTAGGGTTTTTATCATTAGTTAAAGTAACTGCTGATACTACTAGCACAGTCGTTGAAAGTATGGCAGATGATCGTTCAGTTATTATGACTGCAACGGCACATACACCAGTAACAGAATTTGATGGTATATTTGGTATGCCCAATTTGGACAAACTTGCACTACACTTAAAAAATCCCGAGTATCAAAAAGATGCAAAGATTGAAGTAGTCAAAGCAGTACGCAATGGCGAAACTATTCCTACACATATTCACTTTGAAAACTCAACTGGTGACTTTGAAAATGATTATCGCTTTATGAACCGAGCAATCATTGACGAAAAACTTAAGACGGTTACATTTAAAGGTGCAACATGGCAAGTTGAATTTCAGCCTAGCGTAGCAGCAATTGGACGTATGAAGTTACAGAGTGCTGCTCATAGTGAGGAACCTACATTTAATGTTAAGACTACTGCAACAGGCAGTGCAACTGACTTGGTGTTTAGCTTTGGCGATGCAAGCACACACTCAGGTGAGTTTGTATTTCAAAATGCAATAAAAGGTAAACTGTCGCACACTTGGAGTTGGCCAGTTGCCGCTGTTCAAAGTATTTTAAATCTAAGCGGTACTACTACTATGAGCATTAGTGATCAGGGTGCTATGATGATTAGTGTTGATTCAGGTATGGCAAAATACAACTACATCCTTCCAGCGCAGAGCAAATAATGCTAGAACTTTTAATAATTGTAACATTTTTAGCTATAACGCTTACAACTTATCACCGTGTAGGTTGGAAAAATATTAAAGAATGTTACAGTTACTGGTTTAAACCAGGATACTGGTCAAGTTACAATATTGTTGAAGCAGTATCCTGGTTAGCAAAAACATTAGTGATTATTCCGAGTCTAGTGTTCAATTTAGAGATATGGCAGTTACATTTTGTAACACTACTAACATCAGTAATGTTGATTTGGGCTAGCGAAAGAAAACTATTGCCAACGCTAGTTGCATTCAATACCCTATGGATTGCTATAAGTTCCATAGTAATAATAAGGAACATTGTTTAAAAATGAATAAAGACTTAACTGCAACACAAAACGATTACGCACATTTCTTACCTGCACTTAGTGGCTTCTATGCGACTTACGTGGGCAAACAGCGTCATCTAGATCCTGTTAAAGGTCCTTACATTGAAGATGCTCGTATTCCTGCTAACTTTCAGAATGGTGTAGAAAGTCTTAACTATCTAAATGCACAAGAAGGAGCGTTCACATACAAGTGGACGCTTTACTCTGCAGGACACGCCGATTTAGATACAACTAAGTTTGTGCCTAAAGAAGACATGGTTAGGAATAGAGATAGGCAGAACACTTGGTTGCTTGGCGACTCAGGTGGATTCCAGATTGGTAAGGGCGTTTGGGAAGGTGATTGGAAAGATCCTAATTGTCCTAAAGCTCAAAAGAAACGAGACGGTGTATTGCGTTGGATGGACGCTTACATGGACTATGGCATGGTACTTGATATCCCGGCTTGGGTTGCTCGTAGCCCTGAAGGTGCAAAAGCTACTGGCATTAGCACATACAACGAAGCAGTTAAAGCAACACGTATTAATAACGACTACTGGATGAAACACCGCACTGGTGCTTGTAAGTTCTTAAACGTACTACAAGGTGAGAATCATGCAGATGCAGATGACTGGTACGAGCAAATGAAAGACTATTGCGATCCAGTTAAGTATCCGGACAATCACTTCAATGGGTGGTCAATGGGTGGACAGAATATGTGCGATGTACACTTGGTTCTTAAACGCATTGTTTCTATGCACTTTGATGGCTTGTTACAAAGCGGTATACACGATGTAATGCACTTTCTAGGCACAAGCAAGCTAGAGTGGGCATGTTTGCTTACGGACGTACAGCGGGCTATACGCAAGTACTATAACCCCACTATGATGCTTACATTTGACTGTGCAAGTCCGTTCTTAGCAACAGCTAATGGACAGATCTACGTTCAAAATGAAACTCCTGATAGAGGTAAGTGGACTTACCGAATGGTGCCTAGCATTGATGATAAGAAGTATTCAATCGATACTAGAACTTTTAAACAAGCAGTATTGCAAGATGGCATCTTTAAAAACTTTGAAGATAGTCCTATTACAGCAGAAATGAAAGTCAGTGATGTATGCATTTACAAGCCGGGCGACTTAAATAAGATTGGCAAAGAAGGAAGAACATCTTGGGATAGTTTTTCATATGCCATTCAAATGGGTCATAATGTTTGGAGTCACATCAATGCAGTTCAAGAAGCCAATAGACAATACGATGCTGGAGTTGTACCGAGAATGCTTGTACAAGAGCAATTTGACAGGGTCTTTTTTAGAGACGTTGTTGAAACAATATTTGCAGCAACTACAAGAGAAGAAGCAAACGCCTTAATTGACAATAACTCTAAGTTTTGGATGTCAATTCCGGGCACTCGCGGAGCCATTGGTAAAAAGACTGTAAACTCTAGTACTTACTTTGGAGCATTGTTTGATGTTGTTGAACCAGAAGTAGAAGAACTAGAAGATGGTTGTTTTACTGAAGATCAAACACACTTGTTAGAGGACTTGGAAAATGGACAATTATGAAAATGACGAAGATAGACTCAAGCAGCATTACGAAGAACTAAAAATTAGGCATAGAGAACTCGACAACGAAATAGAAGCAAGTTATACTGATGTTACAAAACAAGACGAAATTCGTAGAATGAAAACTATGAAACTTTGGCTTAAAGATGAAATGTATCGTATTAATGCATATCTAATACAAAAGGATTTAGAATGATGATAAACGTAATATCACTTAATAGTGCAATAAAACCCGGAACAGTTATTCCAATGAAACAGTATAATGGTAATATTGGAAGATGGATTGAAAACGATCTTGAAGATAAAGGTTACAAAGTTAATCGAAGAAAAGGTATAGATCTTCCC
>JBDNIA010000163.1:0-3751 GCA_041688525.1 Crocinitomicaceae bacterium
CATCAGAATAACGTCCACCAAAAGAATTTTCAGTTACAGTTCCTCTGTTTACATTGATGCCAACTTTTGAAAGATGTTTTTCGTATTCAGGAATTTCTGTTCCGCGGATAAAACGATCAAAGAAATCCGTCATATCCTCATCTAAGAAAGCTGACAGATCATCCTGAAATTCTTTATCTGTAAATCCGCGATCTTGCTTCTTAAAGTATTTGTTGTAAAGTAATTGCATGAAATCGTCTAGGCATTTTCCGCCTTCATATTTGGCAACAATCATGGCGTCGAACTGTGCAGCCATGAGCTGACCTCTAGAGTAATAGGTCATCGTTGTATTTGAACTATTTTCGTTTGGGCGATACGCTTTAATCCAAGCGTCAAAACTTGCATCTGCCAGGGGTTGTATACGTGAACCAAGAGAACCTTCGACATAATTCATCGTTCCGTTTAATTTCGACAAATAGTCATCTTGTGTGTAATATCCGGCTCTTAACAATAGCAATTCATCGTAATATGAAGTAAAACCTTCCATTACCCATAATAAGGTCGTGTAATTTTCTTCGTTGTAATTGAAGGGTCCTAGTTCAAAAGGGCGAATGCGTTTTACATTCCATAGATGAAAATATTCATGAGCAACTAAGGACAAGAAGCCTGTGTAGGCCGCGCCTTGATATGTCCATCTGTTCACACTTAGAGTTGTACTGTTCGTGTGCTCCAATCCGCCTTGTCCATCTTCGACGTTGTGTATGATAAACGTGTATTCTTTATTTGGATTTTCTTTAAAAACATCAGTTGCAGCCGTAACGATTTTGGCCATATCGATTTTCATTTTCGTGCTATCGTAATTTCCTTTCCCGTAAATTCCAACTGTATGTTTCACCCCTGCTGCTGTAAAATCGAATATTTCCTGGTTACCCATTTCTAGCGGACAATCCACTAAATGGTCGTAGTTGTTGTACGCAAATGTTTTCGCGCCGTCACCTGCTTGGCCTTCAATAGAAAGGGGTAGAGCGGTAGTAATTTTTTTAAAATCCTTGTACAATTTAACAAGTAAGATTCCTTTTTCTTTTTTGTGGTTTGGAACGTACATAAAAATACCGCTACCGCTAACAAATCCATGTGTTAAATCTAGGAAACTCGTTCTTACCGACAATTCGAAAGCATAAACTTCATAAAGCACAGTGACTTTCTTTGCTTTTCCTTTTTTAATGTGCCACGTGTTTTTCGAGGTTTTTTCTATTGGAAGTTCTTGGTTTTTGTCATCTAAGGCAACGACTTGGTTTACATTTTTAGCAAATTCCCGAACCAAATAACTTCCTGGCGACCAAACCGGCATTTTTACATCGAATTCAGATTCGTTAAACCCAGTAATTTCCATTTCAACTTGGAAGTAATGGGTCTGAGGTCTATCCATTCGCAGTGTATAATTGATTTTCTGTGTAAATCCCGTAGCTAAAAAAGCACAAAAAAGGAGAGAGAGAAGTGTTTTTACTGTCATTTTTTATTAATTTTCGATATTCCTTTATTATTAGGAAAATTTAAAGATATACAATTCTATGATGAAATTAATCGGAAGCTTAGCACTTCTTGCGGTTTTGCTTGCTTGTAAAACGGATGAAAAGTCACCGAATTCTCAAACAGAAGAACTTACAAGCTTACAGAGTCAATTGGCACAGATGGAGTTGGATGGTGAATTAAAGGATTCTGTCATTAACGAATCGTTGTCGTTTTTCAGTGAAATTCAGGACAATTTAATTTCTATTGGAATTAAAAAAGAAAATGTTCGCTTGAAAAGTGATAATCCAGAATTGACTTCAGATGAGAAAGTGATGGTGCTTGAAGAGATTAGAAACATCAACTATTTGCGTGAAGAAAACGCGAAGAAAGTAATTCAGATGAAAGAATCCATAAAAAATAGTGGACTGAAAATCAAGGAGTTAGATAATATAATCAATCGTTTGGTGGAAGACATAGCAGCTAAAGACCAACAAATATTGAGTTTGAAGCAAGAGTTAGAGAGAAAAAATGAAGATTATTCTCTGTTGTTCGACGCTTTTCAGCAGAAAGACTATCAAGTTGAAGAACTTTCAGACGAGATGAGTACAGCCTATTTCGTTTATGGTACAGAGAAAGAATTAGAAAAAAATAGAGTTATCGATAGAAGTAAAGGTTTTATTGGCTTGGGAAAAAAAATTAATTTAAAACAAGACTTCAACGAAGATTACTTTACAAAAGTAGATATTCGAACTAAAAAGGAAATACTTATTTCAGGAAGTAAGATTCAAATTATATCAACGCATGCGACAGCATCGTATACTTTACAACCCTCTGGTTCCAACCTGAAATTGATAATCATCGATTCCCGCTCGTTCTGGAAAGTGACGAAGTATTTGATTGTTGTTGTTAAATAAAGCCTAGAGTTTAAAACAGAAGGCTCAAGGCAAAAGGCTTAAAGCGAAAAGAAAAGCTAATCACTAAAGTTGAAAAGAAAATGTCTACAGTTTATTGTCTATAGTTTAAAGCGAGACACAAGGCTTAAAGTTAAAGACTCTAATTGAAAAGAACCGCCAAAATCCAAAAGCCTTCGTGTTCACAGATGCTTAAACGAAAATTCTTTTTGGTCAAAAACTTCTTCAAACAGGTGCGGATAGTATTTTTTCATTTCACTATTCATTAATTCCACGGGGACGTCCGCAAAATTACCATAATAGTGTAAGTATTCCATAAACTGATCTTCGCCTTTGTAAGCTTGAAAAAGTGAATTATTGAATCCATCAAATTCTAGCGGTTGAACTCCTGTAGCGCGGCAAATGAGTTTATCAAATGCTGGTGTACAAGAAACCCATTTACCGTTAATGAAGATTTCAAGGTAGCCGTGGAAAACTATTTCAGGTCGGCGCAAATAAGAAACTAACTTTTCAACACCAATGTGATTGGTCACTATTGCATACGCGAGCCGAGTAGGGAAGCCTAAACGCCTTGAACAGGAGGCCATGACATTTGCTTTCTCCACGCACCACGCTCGTTTCTTTGATAAGATTGAACTAGCTTTTAAACCTTCTGGGCGCAAATCTAAATTATAGGGATTGTAAACAAAGGCATCGCGAACTTTGGTGTAAGCATTTAAAAGTTGTTCCATGGGCGAACCCACGCCTTCAATTCCATTGAGAAACTCGGTGAATGAGTCTTGCTTAAAATCAAGTATGTCAGTTTCTTGAAGGTACGCTTTGGTATGAATTAAATTAATTAATGAATCTAGATTTTGTTGATTTCGATTGGCGGTAATTGACGCGAGTTTGTAGCACTTCTCTCTGTCAATTAGTTGTTTGCGTATAAATTGGTAAAGTTCTTCTTGTGTTTTGTTAGCAATTAAGGGTCGACTTTTTGTACTATTTGCCAAACGTTGAACCAATTCTTTTACAGGACGTTCTAAATACAGAGTGATACCAAGTTGATTCATCAATTTTAGGTTGCCTCGAAAACAAGGCATTCCGCCACCAGTTGCAAAAACACCATCACTACTTTTATCCTGCAATTTCCGAAGGTAATTGTGCTCCATTTCTCGGAATGCATCTTCGCCCATTTCATTGAAAATATCAGAAATAGACTTTTTTTGGTCATTCTCAATTTCAGTATCTGTATCTACAAAAGGAAGACCCAAAGCTCTAGCCAGACGCTTGCCTGTTGAACTTTTTCCACTCCCCATATAGCCGATTAGAAAAATGCGCATAATTCGTTTTGATGTTGTAAAAATACA
>JBDNIA010000164.1:0-1903 GCA_041688525.1 Crocinitomicaceae bacterium
CGAACGGAAAAAACCACCTTTATCTTCGCGTGCTTCGACAATAGCATAAACGTAATTTTCATCAACTGGGGAAACAGCAATTCCGATTCTTCCCATCATTCCTTTTGGCAAACCAATGTTGATTTCTCTCCAATTTTCGCCGCCATCTGTTGATTTATAAATAGTTGATTCTGGCCCACCGCCAATATATGTCCATTCATGGCGCCGTCTTTGATGCGAAGCGGCATACAAGACATCTGGATTTGTTGGATCTATAGCTATTTCGGAAATTCCTGTTTCGTCAGAAATAAAAAGGGTTTTTTTCCATTCTTTTCCTCCATCTATAGATTTGTAAACTCCTCTATCACCACCCGAACTCCAAACGGGGCCATATGCTGCGACCCAAACTACATTCTCGTTTTTTGGGTGAATAATGATGTTGCCAATGTGCTCAGACTTTTTTAAACCCATATTGGTAAAACTTTTCCCACCATCTATCGACTTATATACTCCGTCACCATATGCTACAGCGCGTTGATTGTTATTTTCTCCCGTTCCAACCCAAACTGTATTTGAGTTACTTGGAGCCAATTCGACACAAGCAATAGAATAAGAGCCATAATTGTCGAATATTGGGGTGAATGTCGTTCCGTGGTTTGTCGTTTTCCAAACCCCGCCTGAAGCAGCGGCAACATACCAAATATCATGATTTTCGGGGACAATGGCTATATCAGCAACGCGACCAGAAGTTAAGGCTGGACCGACATTTCTAAATGAAAAAGCTCCAATTTTCCCGACCAATGGAGATGAGGAAGGATCTGAAGTTTTCTTCTGTTTTTTTTGAGCGAGAGTCGGCAATGTCAAAAAACATAAACCCAAAACAAAGTATATTTTTTTCATAGTTTTATTTGATTGCCTTAAAATTACCTTTTTCAAATGAATATGCAAAAGATTTGAGTTTGGGTTGCGGCTCCTCGGGTTAAACGAAACTTGTAATAGTTTAACAAATGGCAAGGTGTAGAATTCGACAAATACTTTTAATTTTACGGTGCATAAAAAAAGAAATTAAATTCACTGTAAATACAAATTAAAGTCATGAAAAAATATTATTCTATTCTTCTTTTAATGTTCTGCGTTTTTGCAATGAACACAATTCTTGCACAAAAAAGCATTTATGACTTCAAAGTTCAGGACATCAATGGTGATGTATTCGATTTCAGCAAATATGAAGGTTACAAGATTATGATAGTAAATACGGCCTCTAAATGTGGTTTAACCCCTCAATATGAACAATTAGAAGAAATTTACAAGCAAAATGCGGATAGCAAATTTATAATTCTTGGTTTTCCTTCAAATGATTTCCTGAAGCAGGAACCTGGAAGTGACACTGAAATAGCAGAATTTTGTCAGAAAAACTATGGTGTTTCTTTTCCTATGATGTCAAAAGTTATTGTAAAAGGTGATGATAAATGCGAATTGTACAAATACCTTACATCTAAAGCACTAAATGGGCTTGAAGATTCTGAAGTGAAGTGGAATTTTCAAAAATACTTGATTGGCAGGGATGGCAAACTAGAACAAGTAATTTCTCCAAAAGTTAAACCAAATGATTCAAAAATTTTAGAATGGATTGTTGCAGAGTGATCTTCGTTTATGGTATTAAAAAGATAAAGTCATCTCAATTTGGGATGGCTTTTTTCTTGCTCAATTCCGTACTCCGTGCAATCAAACTAAATCTTTTCACTATTTTAACATCCTCAATCTGAAGATGACTACAACGCATGGAATTAAAGCCGCTCAATCCCCACAAAACATTAAACAAAGCATTTCGTAAATTAAAAACAAATCGAACTGATATTAAACGATTAAAGGAAAATTTAATCCAACTGCTCAACCATACAAACGATGCTGAATCCGAAGAACA
>JBDNIA010000165.1:0-2778 GCA_041688525.1 Crocinitomicaceae bacterium
CTGCATATAATGATGTTGTTTTGATTTTTCCATCTACAAAATCTTTTACTATTTTTTCATCCATTCTTTCATCACTAATTTCATTAATCCATGCATATAAATACTGAGGATTTTTAAGAAAAGAATTTAGAATTTTATCTCTCTTTTGGTTACCTTTGACAAACACCTCTGAACTGAGTTGACACACATAACAATCCAATTTTTTGTAAAGAAGCTCCATTATTACTGATTTACCAGTAGATCCTAAACCTATCAAAAACAAACTAATTTGTTCCATGGAAACGTTGCCTGATAAAGCACAACCAAAAAGAAATAACAATGAATATATATCTTCTTTATTTGGATATATTTTTCTTAGATGCTCCATTATTTGATTTCTGTGTTCTTTGGTTGATTCTTCATAAGCTCTATTAATGACTTTTGTAACATAATGTACACCAAATTTACGTTTTTTTAACTTCTCATCTTTCAAATCAAAGTAACCATTTATAAAATGTATTTCGTTTGGAGTTCTATCAATAGATTTCATTCTAGGATCTTTATGATCGATCGTGAGTAAATCTATTAATTGAACTTCATATTCTGAAAATGTTGTGTTTTTATATATTTTAATTGCCTTTCGGTTACCCTTAATATCAGTTGTTAGCTTATTTCGTAACTCTTTACTGAGTGCAAGAAAAGAATCTTCGATCAACCTTTGTTGTAGTAATTTAACTCTGTTATTTATATCTAACTTTTGTTCTCTGTAAACTAAATTTGTTTCTATTCGGTAAAAAATTGGCTTTGGAGTATCATCACCTTCATCACGAATAAAACAATATTTACTAAGTCCTTTTGCCAATAACTTTGCTCTTTCATTCGGCAGATCAGATTTTATTAATGTCATAAGTTCTTTTTCCGTAAGTAAATCTTTTTTTTCAAATTCCATTTTTATACTTAATCTTTAATAATCTTATATCTTTAAGCCTCCTTAGATAAAAAACGTTATTTAAAGATTAAATTTTATAATTTAATATCAAAAATAAAAAAATAGAAAATAAAAATAGAAAATGTATTTACAAGCGTTGCATATTTAAACCGTTAGTTGCCATTGGATCCAGTAGAAAAAATGGAGGCCGTCATATTGATTGGGCTAATAGAAAATTCCATAAAAAATGTTGGAAAGAAGTAAAAGCAATATACTGTGTTTTATGCATTGGCAAAGATGAAGAAGCAATCAATAAGTTTGCAAATGAATATGGTATTGACCGTTAAAATAAATTATTAATTATTCAAGTATTTGTGTTGGGTACTTTACCTTGAATTGTTTGCGAAAATTAGTACAAATTTCCAACAATTTAAAATATTCTTGATGTCGTTTGCTAGCATTATGACGTGCCTTGCTTCGTCGAATATATGAAACACCACAGGAACATTGGCATTTTTCGTTAAGATATATCTTATTTTCTATGTAGTATTGCTTTATATTTTCCTTATTGTCTTTGCGATATTGATGTCTTGTCCTTTGCGGTACTACTTTGTTCACGCAGCCAATAGAATCAATGTAATAGCGCTCTCTAGCGCATAATTCCTCTTTGTTCTTACATGGATAGTTTTCAATCAAAATTATGCTATAATCATCATTCTCTAAAATTTTAAATGACGTTACGTAATGAGATGTACCTTTTAAGTAGCTTTTGTAATTTGATCTGTGTTGTCCTAAACGCTGACAAAGCAGCTTAGTTGTAGATCCGATATATTGCAAGCCAGTCACGTTACAAACTATTCTGTATATTTTTGCATTTTGATAAAAATATTCTGTTTACCATATTTTACTATTATTAACTTTCAATAATGTTTTATCCTTAAGTAAGTTTTATGGGAAATGGAAATTTTGTAAAATTGTCAAAGTACGACTTATATCTCTAAATGTTCGAGTTTTACCGCCGTTCGATTCTGACAATCCAAAGAGTGCGAAATGTCGGCAGGTTTAGCTCAAGAGTTAGCGGAAGTCAAGGCCAAGATTACTGTAACTGAGGCAAAGATCACGGTGGCGGAAAACGCTGGTCGCACCGAGGCGTATTTAACTGAACTCTGCGGAATTCTGAAGCAGTTGTACATTGAAAAGAACCGCTTGGCAGGTACGATAATCTGCAAGGAATCTTTTGCATTTTCTCATTTCATTGTTTTATCGTAGCTCTTGTTGATGCGGGTGATGGAGGAGGTAAGGAACCCATTTTTGATTATCAAAAACCATGGAATTTACTCAGAGTTGGCGTTAGGTGCATTTAGAACTGGCAGTCAAAGGCTACAGACACCTTCAGCAGCAGTATTTCAGCAAGCTTCGCCGTTATTTCCGCCTGCTCCCACATCTGAAGTGGATACCCGTCGTTACGTATTGCAGCTTGAAGTAACTGAGGTTGATGGAACTCGTGCTTCGTTGAGTCAATACCGCGGATTTAGAAATTTTGTCGTTGCAAAATGTACTGAGTTTGGGCTCTACGGATATGTGTGGAGGGTGCCAGTTACTCGAGCGCGGATTCTTGCATCTGGTACTGAAGCACAACTGAATCAACTCTTGCAATTCTGTAAACAGCTGCGAGAGAACCACTTCATTCAGACTTACAAAAAAGAGGCGCCCGAGAATGATGTGATCATCGAGCACTTCGAGAAATTGCCCAGTTCCAGACGCCACGTTCAAACCGGGGAGCACTCTGACCCAAAAAACGATGAGGTTGTTTCTACTATGTCTGCCGATAAGCCAGTATTACTTGGTGCACCTAGTCCTCATGGCTCATC
>JBDNIA010000166.1:0-4976 GCA_041688525.1 Crocinitomicaceae bacterium
ATATTAGTTCAAGATTTTGGTGCTGGGTCGAAGAAAATGGGCGCAACGAGGAGCATTCAAAACATCTATAAAAATAGTCGTTATACTACCCCTTACCAGCGAATTCTACACAATTTAGTTTGTGAATTTAATTGTAAATCTATCCTAGAAATGGGGACCTCTTTGGGATTTACGAGCATTTACTTATCGAAAGCAAATGTGTCGGGAAAGGTGACAACTATTGAGGCTTGTGAAAATACAGCAGCTGAAGCCGAAAAATTATTTATTGAATTACAATTGACTAAGATTGAATTGATTCATTCCACTTTCTTGGATTATTTTGAAAAAAGGGAAGAAAACGCCTTCGATTTAGTTTTTATTGACGGTCACCACGATGGAAAAGCACTTCTCAGATATATGGACTTTCTGGCGAAAAGCTGTAAAGCTAATTGCATATTTATCTTGGATGATATTCGCTGGAGTAAAGAAATGCTTGCCGCCTGGAATGAATTAATTTCGCGCCCAGAATTTATTTTTCACCATGATTTATTTCGTATAGGAATCTTAATAATGAAATAATAGCATTTCCAAACCCCTAATTTTTAAAGTCTAATGTTTTCAAGTCGTCACTTAAGGAAAGGACAACATAAGTCTTTTTATCTGATTCTGCGGGCTCTTTGGCAAGCGTAATAACTTAATCAATTTCACACATCACTTGTATCAATGGCTACAAGATAATTGGGTTAATTACGAAATCTAATTCTTTATCTAAAATTGGTTAATAATAGCCTGTGCTTGATTTGGTCGCTCTGTTTACGTTTGCAGACAATTTAACTTCGATAGAGTTATTGTTCTATGATTTATACATTTCTTTCGCCTTGCGAGATAAGTCGCTTATTTTCTTGGTAAACCTTTCCTGTAAATAGTCTGGACTTTAAAATGAAATTTTTGAGGTATACTTTTAAAAAGCCGTGTACAAAATATCTAATAATGCTGGATTATCTCGAATTACTTGCCGACTATCTGCGGGCAAATCACGTATGTTGAGATGATCAGAATGCAACATATCAAAGTTTTCTCGAGAAAAACTGCTATCTTCAGAGTAACCAGGCGCAAATTGACGAGCGCTTGATCGTTTATCTGAATCAAGGCGCGCTAATTTATTTTGGGATTCGCGAATACCTATAATTGGTTCTTGAACATTTGAAATTTTCGGCACTTCAGTTTCTTTATTTATAGATTTAGTTGTGCCTTTTTCTAGTTTTGGTTTGTTCTTTCTTATAACTGGCGTTTTATTTTCGACAATCAGATTATCCTGATTATTTTCCGTATTGAAAGGAAAAAGCAAGATGAAAAGAATGAATATCGCTGCAACGGAAATAACCACTCGCATCCAAATTACTTGTGATTTAACTGAGCCGGACGAATTCGTCTGAGTTTGAGCAACTGCGTGATGTGCTCTAAATGTATCCGTAAGTGAAGAGCGCTGTTTTGGACTAGGCGCAATCTCTTCATTTAGCGTCAATGCAGTCGATAAAATTTGTTTTAAAACATCGAACTCTTCTTCAGAATTTACCCAATCTTGAAGGGCAAATTTAGCTCGAACGCTAAGTTCAGAAAACTCATTATCACGAATTATATTTTCGATTTCTTTTTCCATTTTTCTATTTTAAGCTTGAAGAGAAACTTTGAACTCCACTAACTTTCCCGTCAATTTTTTTACGGCATAAAACACACGTGATTTGACCGTTCCTTCATTTATTCCTAGAGTTTGTGCTATCTCTTTAATACTAAATCCTTGAATATGTCTAAGGTCAAAAACTTCTCTGTGTTTTTCATCGAGTTGCACCATTTCTTTCTCAAGTGCTTCACGAAACATATCGTCTTGCACCAGGCTATCTGCCGATGCGTCTGTTGAGGCTTTGTATTCCGTTTCTATGCCCGAACTCACAACAGAACGGACCGTTTGTTTTTTATACTCGTTTATTGTCATATTATTTGCGACTGAAAAAACCCATGTTTTAAAAGATCTATTTACATCAAATGAATTAGGATTTTTTATCAATTTAGTAAACAAATCGTGGACAAAATCTTCGGCCTTTTCGTTGTCCTTCCACATTCTTCGGTAGAAATATTGGTGTAAACTTTGCGCATAGCGATCGTAAAGCTCTTGAAAAGCCTGCTCCTTTCCCTGCTGCATTTCCTGCATCAGTTTTTCATCAGTAAGATTCTTATATGTCGCTCGAATTAACCGCATAAATTACTTCAACGATTTTCCTCTGCTTCTCACTACTTCGCTTATTTCTTTATCCATTTCTACTTTTTGGGTAGCTTGATTATCACTTTCGTACAATCGACTCAACTGAGCCATCATCGGTAAATAATTGAGCACTAAATCGTGATCTTTTGTTTTAATCAATTTCTTTTCTAAAATTGTTCGCCACAGAATTTCATTATTCCTTGCGTTATCAGTTGGAATTTCTTTGTATTGCAAAACCAAACCTGAGATATACAATTTATTGATAATCGGTATGAAATATTCTTTTGGAATTGTCAGCGCTAGTGCAATATTTTTGTCTTGATTAAGTGAGCATAGCTTTCCTAAATAGTTAATGTCTATGAAATTAGATAGGGGTAATTTGTAACCATTCGCCGTCAGGTTAGTTCGTAACTGTGGCGAATTCAACCAATCCAAACATATGATAAAGACATCCTCTCGTTTTTTCAAAATACGCTGAGCGTATAATACTCCAAAACTATCTTCTGTTCCGTGAGTAAACAATATTCCATTTTTAGGAACACTATTTAGAACATCAATTCCATAATTTAGAATTGCGTTTGGATAGATTTTCGCATTAAAAACATCAATCAATGTTTTTCTCAACTCATCTGTTTTCTGCATCAAGAAATAAAAGATAACCATCTGTTTACGCAGCTCTAAATCATTGGGATTCATTTCAGCCGCTTTCAACAAAGCTGGCGAACGATTCAAATCATATTGTCCATTTTCATAATAAAAAAGTAAACTTTCAAAACTCGCCGGACTTTGCGCAGAAAGGTCTCGCAATAAATCGTTTAATTCATCCTCTTGACTTTCAGAATATGTTCTTTGCGTTCTTTGCTGATTGAATTCTGATTGTTTAGAGATAAATTTAGCTTTTTGCAAAGCCATTGAACTTTGTTGGTCTTTGTTAAAACCTTCTAAGGATTTTGTAGATAAAGCTTTTCCTTGGTCCATGGCAGGATTTGGAACTGTTATTTCTTCAGCTGAAACAGAATTTGTTTTTTTTAATTCTTTAATTTGTGGCGCAAGAATCTTTTCTTCTGCTTTTCCAGAATTATTGGTATTTGTATTATTCTGACCAAAAACATTGGAAACGAAAAAAAAGGTGAGTATCAAAAACAAAAGTGCCTTCATTGTTGTATATTTCTTTACTGTACAAGGTAAATATAAATTAGTTCAAAAAAAATGAATAATTCCGAATTTAATCGGCTTCCATTGCTGAAAAGGTTAGACATACTGAAATCTGATGGCGAATACGTGGGTTCAAGGAGTATTCCATCTCACCTCGTTTACCTGTATACCTTAAACAGTTTTTTCGTTGAATTATATATTATCAAGAACCTCAATCAAATTCAATGGATTGAAATACAAACGAATAAACAAATTTTGGCTGAATATACTCGCGACATAGATTTGAACGGCTTATTTGAATAGAGCTACTCGATAACAGATTGAATTTTCAAATCGTGTAATACATTTACAATAGGTTGAATTGAATTTGAAGGAACGCTATGTATAGTTACTTTCATATTTCCCCCTTCTTCCTTGTATTCTTTTCTAAAATTTAATCGGTAAATATAATCGGCAAGGTCACCTTCTAATTGACCGTTTCGAACATAGAAAACTACTTTTCTGAAGCCGTCTCTTTGTTCCTTTTGAGCGCGCGCAAAGTCTTGAATATAGACGGTATCCAAGTTTTCTCGAATAAAATATATTTGCGGAATATCCTCAGGTTTGTCATATATTAATGACTTTAATCGCCTGTCATTTTGGTCAAAATAAAAACTAATATGTTTATTGAAACGGTTGAGCATATCTCTTGGAAACTCGGTAAATGTTTCTTTCGAAACGAGTTGGATTCCCACCCCTTCTTTGAACCTTTCTTGCTCTATTTCAACAATTGCTTTTTGTAATTGTTGTTCTGCGACAATTCGTTGGTTCTCGTCATTGACAATACCAACTGCCGTTATCTCAATAATACTGTTTCCTTTTTCTTTTAATAATCTTTCTGCTTCTTCTAGACTTATCCTCTCACTTTGGTAGTAAGCTGTTATATAAGCGTCGCTAATACCTTTTTCAATGGCTTCTTGCCTTTTTGGCATTGCCTCTTGAATAGAAACATAAACACCAGTAGAATAGCGTATTTGTCCATTTGGAAGTCTCTTAGAAAGTAGAGGCGTCATATTTTTCAAGATCCCGGGAGCAACTGGGCGATTATAAACTCCAATTTGCACCGTATAAAATAAGCCTTTTTTCAACTCAATAGTTAAAGCTGGTGCGGCTCCGACTCCTTTATTATAATCCAACATAGGAACCCTCGATTGTATTGCATCTTCTTGCGCTGGTTTTCGTATTAAAGTCAAATCACTCATTTGCATTGGAGCACACGCTTTAGAATTCTCCATCTTTCGTCCTTCGATTAAGGGAATTCTTTCACCATCACAATAAGCTACAACGAATGCATCCGTATATCCCAAACTGCGAATAGTTTTTTGTGCGTCGTTCGCACCTGCACTTTTGGCGAAGAACCCAGCCATATAGACGATCAACCCGTTGCTTCGTTTCTCTCCAGTAACTGGATTAAACTCCTGGAATACATCTTTTGCAACCGGTTTCGAAAATGCGCCAATTTGCACTCGGAACATCAATCCAGTAGGGACTTTTGTATCAACAGCTAATTCATTATTTTGTATTTTAGCCGCGTTCATTTCCA
>JBDNIA010000167.1:0-7124 GCA_041688525.1 Crocinitomicaceae bacterium
CAACTATATCTTGCTATTTGATTTTATTGACAAACAAGTTGACTACAATGAAGAGGAACTCAAAATACACTTCAAAGGTGAAAGCTTTTTAAATAAATTATCTATTACTAAAAAGCGTCTTTATGACCATGTTTTGAACGCTTTAGATAATTTTCACGCACAAGCCAGCATAGAATCGCAAATATTTAAAATGATTCACGGCGCGGAAATACTTAGCAATAAGTCCCTTTATACCCAAGCCAATAAAGTTTTATTACGTGCAGAAAAGCAAGCTGAGAAACAAGAATTGACCAATGTTCTTATCCACATAAGAACGAAAATTAAAGCTTTACTGGAAAAAAACAATTACCTGGACATACAAGAGAAGCAATTACAAGAAATCCACAGAAAAGACGAAGAATTACAGAACCAATCCAAAGAAGAATCAGCGCTTTGGAATATTAAAAGCCAGTTGTTTCACCATATGGCTATTCATGGAATTGCTAGAACAGCACAAGATAAAAGTGTCTACCTATCGATTTATTCTAAAGTGAAAAAATTACTTATAACCAAAAACTCGAATTCAGAAATAATTTATTTACGCAATCACATCCAAAGTGCCTATTATTTCTCCATTCAAGAAATAGACAATAGTTTTAATTCCCTACAAAAGAATCTCGATCTTTTTAAGAAGGAGGGAAATCTCATCAAAAATCATCCTGATCGCTATTTTTCGATTCTTACGAATTTAATCTATACAGCAGAAAGCCTTAATTTATTTGAACTTGCGGAATCTTATTTTAGCGAATTAAAATATTTTGAGAAGGATACACTGAACGATAATCATGACATGGATTTACAAATAAAACTGTTCTCATCCATTTCTAGCATTGAACTTTCCATGCTAACCAAGAAAGGTAATTATGAAGAAGCAAAAAAAGCAGTTGAAAAAATCGAAAATGGATTCAATGCTTATGGTGATTCTATTTCCCCTATCCGACAGGCCTTTCTCTGTTTTAAAATCGCAAGTATTCATTTAGCGAACAATGAAGCTCAGCTTGCTTTAAAAGCTGTTCGTAAAATATTAAATGACACTGGATTGGACAAAAAAGAAGACATCGTTTCTTTTGCACACTTGCTTGAATTGTTCATTAATATCGAACTGGGAGACATCGATTATTTGGCGTATGCACATCGGACAACAAAACGTTTTTTATCCTCTCGAAATCGACTTTTTGAATTTGAAAAAGAGCTAATCGGATTCGTTTCAAAATATACTTCGACCAAAAATCCATTTGATCAAATTGAACGCTGGGAGTCACTACATAAAAACTTATTGCAACTCACGAAAGATCCTTACCAAGCTTTTGCCTTAGAATATTTTGACTTCATTCTATGGGCTGAATCCAAAATAACGAACAAATCGTTCATTGAATTGAGTAGAAATAAATTCCTAAACAAACTGAAAAATGCTGCTTAATCTTTAAAATGATTCCAGCCTTGAGCCGTTAACTCGATTGCTGCACCTTGTCTATCGATTAAATAATTCCCTTCACCTTCCTGACCAACGTAACCGATAACTGTGAAATTTGGATTAGCTCCTATCGTTTCGTAGTCTTTCTGGGTTATCGTGAACAAAAGCTCGTAGTCTTCACCTCCATTTAAAGCGCATGTATTTGGGTTGATATTAAAATCCAACGCCATCATCGATGTTTTCGCATCGATAGGTAATTTCTCATCGTAAACATGACAAGTTGCCTTACTCGCTTTTGAAATATGAAGTAATTCAGACGCTAAACCGTCCGAAATATCAATCATAGAAGTTGGGACAACATTGAGCTCTTTTAAGATTTTAATCACATCAACTCGAGCTTCTGGCTTCATTTGTCGTTGCAAGATGTAGTCGTGACCATCTAAATCAGGTTGAATGTTGGGATTCGCTTTAAAGACTTCTTTTTCTCTTTCCAAAACTTGAAGTCCGATGTAGGCTGCGCCTAAATCACCAGAAACAATAATTAAATCATTTTCTTTCGCCCCTGAACGATAAACGACATCCGTTTTTTTAACTTTTCCTACAACAGTCACGTTGATTACTAATCCTGAAAGTGAACTTGTCGTATCGCCACCTACTAAGTCAACGTTATATTGATCGCAAGCATGATTTATTCCCTCGTATAATTCCTCCAAAGCTTCTAATGGAAAACGATTGGAAACGGCCAAACTCACGGTAATTTGTTCTGCTTCGCCATTCATTGCACAAATATCAGAAACGTTTGTAGCAACAGCTTTGAACCCTAAATGTTTAAGGGGCATGTACATCAAATTAAAATGTACACCTTCCAACATCATGTCTGTAGAAATAAGCGTGTAATATTCATCATCACGTTCCAAAACCGCGGCGTCATCACCAATGGCAAAATGCGTGGATGCAACTTTTGACTTGAAAGATTGCGTTAATTTTTCGATTAATCCAAACTCACCTAAATCACTTATTTCTGTTCTTTTTTCAGACATAACCCTTTTTTCTGCAAAGTTAAAAACTTGATGGCAATACCTGCCTAAATTTTAATTCTTTGGCAAGATTCAAGGACTTTTAACGAACAACTGTAACAAATCCTTGTGCTTTTGCCTTATTTTGATTGATTGGCGTGTAATAAATCAAATAAGTATATACACCATCAACAACTATCTGACCTTGAGTTGTTTTACCCGACCAGGTTTTATTTGAATTATCAAAATTTGCTATTGTCTCTCCCCAACGATTGATAATATAGCCTTCATTCAAATATCCTCCTTCAAGCTCTATGATGAACAAGTCGTTCACGCCGTCGTTATTGGGTGTAAAAACATTGGGAATATATAAATTAAACTCCTCTTTAACACAATTTTCTACAATCACTGTTGCCGAATTCTCTACCGAACATCCGTTTATGTCAATAATCGTTTGTTCCAAATAAAAATCCTCATAAATCCACGTTCCAAATACTTCGATAGAGTCCCCTTGACAAATTACAAATAGAGAATTTGCCGGAGTGCTCACAGGAAATATTTGTAGCTGAATTGTATGTGTGCTGTCACAAAAGTTTATGTCTGTGTACTGCTCTGAATATGTCCCTGCCACTCCAATTTGCTGCCCAAAAATTGTTGCTGTAGTTCCTGGGCAAATTGAAATCGTTTCATTGGTGAATTGTGGTGGACAGTTGGATACAATAATAGTAATACAATCAGCCATTGCACAAGAACCCACACCTAAAGTATAACATATTTCAAATGTTCCTGCACCGGCAGTTGAGGGAGAAAATACACCAGATACGTTCAAACATGTGCCGCAATTTGATGACCAAACACCGCCCATTGAGGCAGCTGTTAATTGATAGGCAGCATCTATCGTACTGAACGGTCCTGCTGCTTGAATAGTTGGATTGCCGCCAGAAGTACCCGCTAAAATTGTCGCACTCGCATTCGCTGTACATCCATTTTGATCTGTTACTTGAACAGCATAAGTATTCGGACATAGGTTCGGTAAATTTGCTGAAGTAGCGCCATTTGACCAAGAATAAGTATAAGGTCCAACGCCATTTGTAACAGTAGAAGTAATTGTTCCATCACAAAGTGTTGGACACGACTCATTTGTTTGGGAAAGAGTTACTTGTAAACTTGGGGCGCCTATGCCACATTGTGGATTCATACTTGAAATCCATGTAGAATTGGTCGTATTATTGCCAACACCTGGCGTTTCGTTCACACCAACGCCCCCTAAAGTCCAGTTAGCTTGCAAAGATGGATTGATTCCTGAATTATTCGTAAAGGAGAAAACCGCGCCTCCAGCAGAAGAAAAATACACTGTTGAATTAACAGAATTATTTCCCCAACTAACCCAATAACTGGGTGTTGAACTATTGGAATTTGCACGGATTTGGAATGAGTCATTTGAATTTGACATGGCTACTTGACTCCAATTTCCAGCACCCGCTAACCAACCAGAAGCGGGATAAACATAAGGATTTGCGCTACTAGGAGAAGCACTTTGCCCTTCCAACAACATTGAATTAGCCGGTAATATCAACCTACAGTTTCCATCTGTCATACTAACATCGTTAGCAGGCAAGGCTGGATTAATATCATTATCATTATAAATTACAATGATTGTGCCTTGTGGAATACAGCTCCAAAAAGCAATATTTGCAAACCGAAAAGCTCCGGATGCAATACCAGAACCTGAAGCTGTTAGTGAAAAATATCCGTCATTATCGTCCAGGATAATGCCTCGTAAATCCAAACATGGAACGGGTGTTTGACAAGTAGACATTCCTATTACAACGAACTCTACATACTCTTTGGCTCCTGAGCCTTGAGAAATTTCGTTAATAATAAGTTGTTGTGAAAAGGCATTTCCTACCGTAAGGAAGAGCGCCAAAGACGTTTGTAAAAATAACTTCATTTGAAATGAATACGTTCCTCTAATGGGCTGGTTTCGATTTCTACAAACAATCTCAAGGAGATCAGCACATTATTCCTTCAACAAAAGTATTGCGATTTTTTGATTCCTTCTAAATGTTTATATTAATAATTTGTTATGCTTATCAACATGTTTTCAGCATTACCTAGAAGTACCTAAATGTATGTTTTGGGCCTTTACAGCTACTCCAAAAAATAAGCTTGCTTTTTCTTCAAAAATATCAGCGGTTTCGGTGGTTAAAAAAGTCATTAGACCACTCTTATCGCACTCTTTTTCTATTTCATGATGTCTTTGTAAGTAATCTAATAAACGATCTGCAACAATCTCACCTTGAGAAATAATTTGGATTCCGTATGGCGCGATTTCAGTCAAATATTCTTTTACTAAAGGATAATGTGTACAAGCCAGAACCACAGTATCTATTTTATCATCTATTTCTAAAAGTGTATAAAAATCCTCTTTTATTAATATTCTTCCCGCTTCACTATCCTGTCTATTATTCTCTATTAAGGGCACCCACATTGGGCAAGCATATTCTGTAACTTTTACTTCTGGAAAAAACTTTGCCATTTCTATCGAATAAGATTTCGATTTAACCGTGCCGGGTGTCGCCATGATACCAATATGACCGGTTTCTGTAAAAGCACCTATTGATTCTGTACTCGGCCTGATTACGCCCAACACCTTTTTATCCGGTGCGATTATAGGTAAATCATTCATTTGTATACTTCGTAAAGCTTTAGCTGAAGCCGTATTACAAGCTAAAATCACCAATGAGCAGCCTCTGCTGAACAAATCTTGAACAGCCTGCAAAGTGAACTCATAAACGACATCAAATGATCTCGTACCGTATGGCGCTCTGGCATTATCTCCTAGATACAAATAGTCGTATTGGGGTAGTACCTTCTTTAGCTCCTTTAAAACTGTAAGACCACCATAACCTGAATCAAAAACCCCAATTGGCCCCATAAAATTCCTTATTATTTAAAAGTAAAACTACAAAAAAAAAGGGTGTTTGCCTTTCGGAAAACACCCTTTTAAAATTTCTTACTATTTATTATTTCATTTCTTCTTTGTCGATACGCAGTAATTCAGCCGCTACTTCTGATGTAAGATCTGTACCACCAGCAAAATACAATGTAGTCGTTTCGTCAATAACGTAAGACAATTTTTTTCGTTCCGCTACAATTTTCACTGCTCTTTGAATTCTATCTAAGATAGGTGTATTTAAATCTTGGCTTACTGCCTGCATTTCACGATTCAAAGATTGCTCTCTTTCTTGCAATGCTTGCTGCTTGCGCATTATTTTTTCTTCTTCTATCTTTTGAATGACAGGCGACATAGCCGGCTGTTTCGCTTGGAACTCAGTGTACACTTTTTCAAGGTCAGCTTCCATTTCTTTTAATTCGTTCGAGCCGTTTAATTCAAACTGACGAAGCGTTAGAATGGCTACTTTTCTAGATGGCATGGTGTCCAATAATTTCTGAGAGTTGACATGTCCAAACTTTTGTTGCGCCATTGCGCTTGTACTCAATAATACTAAAAATGCTACTACTAATTTTTTCATTTTATTTTCTGTTTGTTTTACTTATTTAATGTCCAGCTCTTTCAATATTTCATCACTGATGTCATACTTACTATCTGCGTACACCAAATTACTTTGATTTGCTTTGTCAAATACGAAGCTATAATTTCTTTTGGTTGCTACTTTCTGCATTGCGTCATATACTTTGTCTTGTATCGGTTTCACTAATTCCTGACGTTTCTGGAAGTAATCTCCTTTGACACCAAAGCGCAACTTTTGCGTTTCTAGCGCTTCCGTTTCCAATTTTGTTATTTCTTCGAGTCTTTTATTCTTTTCCTCTTCTGGAAGTAAAACTTCTTCTCGTGCAAAATTATCTTTTTTTAACTTGATGACGTTATAACGATCTTCAATTTCTTTCGTCCAACGATCTGCGAGTTTATCTAGCTTTTCTTTTGCATCTGTATACTCGGCCATTTGGTTCAGAATAAAGTCTGAATCTATGTACCCGTACTTCTGACCAAAGGCAAAGGCCGTGCCAAAAAACAGTAGTGAAAATAAAATGAGTTTTTTCATGTTCTTTCTTTTGTCTGCAAAAACGGCGAATATAAGGAATTATTGCTTTATAATTCGCCTAAGTTGGCACCAATTGTAAATGTAAGCTTACCAGTATAGCCTTTTCGGTTGACATCTGAATTCCCAGCTCCACCAAAACCTCGGCCCCAAGAATCGACTTTATCGAATCCAAAACCGTAATCTATACCCAACATTCCAAACATAGGTAAGAACACCCGAATACCGAGTCCAACAGCTCTTTTGACGTTGAACGGGTCAAATTGTCGAACGCTAGGAAAAGTATTACCAGCCTCTCCAAAAGCCGTTATAAAAAATGTAGCTGAAGGATTTAATGAAATTGGATAACGCAGTTCTAGTGTGTATTTTGCAATTAGTGGGTCTCCTCCTTGCGAAGACAAAACTCCGTCATCATAGCCTCTCAATGCAATGATTTCACGACCGCCAAGCTGTCCAACACCCGTTAATCCAGATCCACCTAAAGTAAATCGTTCTACAGGAATAACTCCTTTGCTTTGGGAATAAGTCCCTAAAAATCCAAACCCCACTCTTGGCGACAAGACTAGTTTTTTATCTTTCGTTAAAGGGAAA
>JBDNIA010000168.1:0-13448 GCA_041688525.1 Crocinitomicaceae bacterium
ATTGTATTAAATTTCTTTTACCTCAGAAACAGAAACTACTCTTTTCACCTCACATCCTTCAACGCTTTGTGCACGACTTGGTAAAAAACTAAATACAATTTTCTTTCCATCTACTTTAAATTTTTCTCCCAAATTAACCGGATAAACCAAAGAAAACAGATCTCCTTCAATCATTTCAATATAAACAGGGCATCCTTTATCATTTATTCGAACGGTACCTTGGATACCAATCATATCTTCTTCTCGCATCGGACGATCAGAACTGATTTCGTTCACTTCATATACTACAGCTGCCTCAGGCGCAACTTCATCAATTACGAGCTCTTGAACTTCTACTGTTTGTATTTGTTTCGACGCTTCACAAGATGCGCTTAAACCAATACTTAAAATTAATATATATTTTATCATAATTTATTTTTGTGTTGCACTCCTATTAGTGTATCAAAATTAACATTTTCAAGTAATGAAGTCAAATACAATGGAATCTTGTCGTAAGATTGAAGAATAAATAAATTTCACTTTCAATAATTTTATTTTGTTCCATCTAAATATTGCAGCGAATTCTGTCACCATTTTAATACCTCCTATAAAATAACGAAATAAAAAATAGGGTTGACAGAGTGAAACACATCCATTTTTAAACTTCTACAATTTCAGAATTTCTATTTGAATGAGAAATGTCCGAACTTATAAACAGAAAAAGAGAGGCTCCCAACTGGGTAACCTCTCTTTGTGCATTAATGACCTGTAGATTGAAATCAATGTCTAAATGGTTTAACGGGGATTCTCTGAAAATGTTGCAAAAAAATGTAAATTGAAACGTTTTGTGAAAATAATATTCCTATACTTTATTTGTTAAAAACAGATAATTAACAACTTAACTTGTAAAAGTATCATTACCAACATAAATCTCAAGATATAATTCTCTCTAACTTTGTCGTATGTTGATTACAAATCATCTTCAAGCATTGATACGATTGGTCGAAGATCCGGATGAGATCGTCTATTCGCATGTACATGATAGGTTATTGGATTATGGGAAAGATGCAATACCCTTTCTTGAAATTTCCTGGGAGGAAGAAGATTGGGGAATACTATTTCAAAACAGAATAGAAACAATCATCCACGAAATACAATTTTCAGAAGCTTGTCGTGAGCTAAAAGCTTGGAGTGAGTCAGAAGAAAAAGATTTACTCATTGGCGCGCTTGCCATTGCCCGTTACCAATATCCTGGCGTAAATGAAGAAGGAGTTTATACAGCTATTGATAAAATCAAACAAGATGTTTGGTTAGAGATCAATCAAAAAAATACAGCCTTAGAAAAGGTTAGGATTTTTAATAAGATATTTTTCGGCACTCATAAATTCAAAGGAAACTCCAAAAATTTTCTTTCACCTCTTAATTCATTTATCAATACGGTTCTTGAATCCAGACGAGGAAATCCACTCAGTCTTTGTTTAATTTACAGTATTGTTGCTCAAAAAATGGAGATTCCCATTTACGGCGTAAATTTGCCCAATCATTTCATTTTGGCTTACATGGACGAGGACAAGATCCGCCACGATATGGGCGAAAAGAATTCTCACGGTGTATTATTTTACATCAATCCTTTCTCAAAAGGCAGTTTATTTGATGAGAATGAGGTTAAAGAATTTTTAAACTCTTTGAATTTACCGAATAGCAGAGAATACTTTGAACCGTGCTCAAACACACAGATTATTAAAAGAATGTTGACCAATTTAATTGCGGCATTTTTAGAAGTCGGCAATGCCGAAAAAGTAAATGAACTTATTCTTTTGCGGAATATTCTAGAGGCTTAAACCAATTCGAATTCCAGATTAAACTGCTTCAATTTTTTAAAGAAGGCTTTACTTGGATCAACTTTGACATTTTTTGAGGGCATTTTTATCAAAACATTAGTTGACTCGTCATATAGTGAAAAATTCAGCGGGCAGGCTCCCTCATTTTCCAAACAAACTTTCATCAAATCCGCTATCATTAACTGGTCTAGATCTTTTGTGTTAACCTTTAAATGAATAGCTTTTGCCTTCTTCTCCTTAATTTCATGCAATAATTCAATGTTGTGAACCACAAATTCTAAAGTATTCCGTCTATGTGGAATTTCAATGCGCCCAGAGATTGCCACAAAAGCTCCATCAGAAATGAAATGTTTGTACTTTAAATAATTCTCACGCCAAAAAAATAACTCGTGACTGTCAGAATAATCTTCAATGAATAATTTTCCAAATGGATCTCCATTTTTCGTTGTGCGATGTTCAGCAAGTGTTATAACGCAGGCAACTGTTAATTCTATCCCCTTGTTTGCCTCCATGTTTTTCAATTGCTCCACACTTCCTTTACAAAAAGCGTCAATTTCCATTCTGAAGTCGTCTAATGGATGCCCTGAAATAAAAATTCCAACTACCTCTTTTTCTCTATTTAGCTTATAGGTGCCGTTCCATTCTTCCGCTTTTGGAACTTCTGGCTCTGGGATTTTCGTTCCAGTCGCTTCCCCAAACATCGAAACTTGTGCCGAATTTTCATTCTCCTGCGAATTGGCACCGAAACGTACCGCATTTTCGAGGAAGGTGCGACCGTTGTTATCCGGAAAAAAATATTGTGCTCGATGTATTCCTTTAAAAGAGTCGAATCCGCCTGCATAAGCCAAACTCTCCATTGCTTTCTTGTTCACCAACCGAAGATTAACTCGGCGCGTGAAATCAAAAATCCCTGAGTAGTGTCCAATTTCTTTCCTATTTTCAATAATTGCTTCAACAGGCCCATTTCCCAAACCTTTAATTGCTCCTAATCCAAAGCGCAAAGCTCCTTCTTTGTTCACGGTAAATTGATAATTCGACTCATTGACATCTGGACCCAGAACTGGCAATTCCATTCGGCGGCATTCTTCCATAAAAAACGATACTTTTTTAATATCGTTCATATTGTTTGAAAGCACCGAAGCCATATATTCAGCGGGATAATTGGCTTTTAAATAAGCTGTTTGATAAGCAATCCAAGCATAACACGTGGAGTGAGATTTATTAAATGCATATGCGGCAAATGCTTCCCAATCTTTCCAAATTTTCTCTAATGCAATCGCATTGTGTCCTTTTTCACCACCATTTTTAATGAAAAGTGGTTTCATTTTATTCAATACATCGATTTGCTTTTTACCCATTGCTTTGCGCAACGTATCGGCTTCACCTTTTGTAAATCCTGCTAATTTTTGCGACAAAAGCATTACTTGCTCCTGATAAACGGTAATTCCGTAAGTTTCCTTAAGATACTCTTCACAGTCATCCAAATCGTATTTGATTGCTTCTTCTCCGTGTTTACGCTTAATAAAAGAAGGGATATACTCCTTCGGACCGGGACGATACAAGGCATTCATCGCAATCAAATCACCAAAAACTGTCGGTTTCAAGTCGCGCATGTGCTTTTGCATACCTGGAGATTCGTATTGAAAAATACCTACTGTATCACCTCTTTGAAAAAGTTCATAGGTCTTTTCATCGTCCAAAGGAATATCCTCGATATCAATCACTATACCTCGAATTTCCTTCACATTACGAACCGCATGTTTAATTAAAGTTAAAGTGCTTAATCCTAAGAAATCCATCTTTAAAAGACCAGCTTCTTCCGCTACAGAGTTATCGTATTGCGTACAATACATTGCTGAATCTTTGGCCAAAGCAACTGGGACATAATTGGTAATATCTCCGGGCGTTATGATAACACCACAGGCGTGAATTCCGGTATTTCGAACACAACCCTCGACATCAGCTGCTTTTCGCACCACTTTTGCCGCAGGAGCACTCGATTGAGAAATATCTCTGAGTTCTTTTGCTTTTGTGAAATCCTCCTGATTTTTCAAGGCATCAGCCAATTGTGCATCCGTATAGGAGAACATTTTCTTCTAAGAAAGCGAAGTAACTCTATTTGACAATTGAGAGGCTTCCGAAAGTGGTAAATCCAAAACTCTAGAAGTATCACGAAGGGACGATTTGGCCGCCATTGTTCCGTACGTTATGATCTGTGCAACTTGATTACTACCGTATTTATTTATGACGTAATCAATTACTTTTCCGCGACCTTCGTCATCAAAATCGATATCAATATCCGGCATAGAAATACGGTCTGGATTCAGGAAGCGCTCAAATAGCAAATCGTATTTTATGGGATCAATATTCGTAATTTTATTACAATAAGCAACTACTGAACCAGCAGCAGAACCACGTCCAGGTCCAACCCAAACTCCCATATCTCGCGCTGCATGACAAAAATCTTGCACAATCAAAAAATATCCTGGATAACCTGTTTTTTCAACTGTGGCTAGTTCGAAATCAATACGGTCACGTATTTCGTCTGTCATTTCTTCGTAACGATCTTTGGCTCCTTCGTAAGTTAAATGACGCAAATAATTGTTTTCACCTCGTTTGCCACCATCCAGTTCATCTTGAGCGTCAGTAAATTCTGCTGGAATGTCAAAGGCAGGCAAAAGAACATCTCTCGCTAATTGATAAGGCTCGATTTTACTTAAAATTTCTTCAACCGTAAAAATCGCTTCTGGTAAATCCAAAAACAGTTCCTTCATTTCCTCTGCGGACTTGAAATAGTATTCCTGATTTGGCATTCCATATCGGAAACCTCGACCTCGACCAATTGGTGTTGAAACCAATTCATTATCTTTTAAACAGAGCAGAATATCGTGCGATTCGGCATCTGATTTATTCAGATAGTAGGTATTGTTTGTTGCAACGAGTTTGACTTTATGTTTTTTTGAAAAACGAATTAAAACTTCATTGACACGCTCTTCGTCTTCCTGACCGTGCCGCATGATTTCCAAGTATAAATCGTCTTTAAATTGCTCTTTCCACCAAAGTAATGCCTCTTCTGCTTGATTTTCCCCTAAATTTAAAATCATATTGGGAACTTCTCCGTATAGATTCCCTGTCAGACAAATTAAGTTCTCTTTATATTGTTCAATCAACTTCTTGTCGATACGCGGGACATAGTAAAATCCTTGCGTAAATGCAAAAGAAGATAATTTGATTAGATTTTGATAGCCGTTTTTATTTTTCGCGAATAAAACTACTGCCGAACCATTGTCTTTATTTTTCTTATCCAAATGATCATTACAAACGTTGAATTCACAACCGATAATTGGCAGAATTTCTTCATCTTCAAAAGGTTCACCACTCTCTTCCGCTTTTGCTTTCGCAGCGCGAATGGCTTTATTATGGATTCCTGAGGCCTTTTCGAAATGAAAAGCCGCCATCATATTGCCCGTATCAGTCAGCGCAACAGCTTTCATCTTCAGGTCAACAGCTTGTTTAATTAAATCGCGAACGCTCGTTGTTGATTGCAAAATCGAAAACTGCGTATGATTGTGTAGGTGAACGAATGGAGCAGCCGCTAATTTTTCACGGGCCTCGTTTTTATCTGCAGAACTCAAGGAAGGCTCGGAATCAACTATTTTTAAAGCCTCACTCGCTTCTTTTAGATTAATATGTTTTAATCCATAGGGATTGATTACATCCGGATGCGCAATTTTAAATTCCTGAAAATAAACTGCTTCAACTTCTAATTCTTCAGTTGTAAAAACTTCGCGACGAATCAATTCAAAGAAACAACGTGTTGTCGCTTCAACGTCGGCTGTGGCATTGTGCGCCTCGTTGAAAGGAATTTCAAAAAGGAATTTGTGTAATTCCGTCAAAGTCGGTAATTTCCACTTACCTCCTCTTCCGCCAGGAATCTTGCACATTTGAGCTGTTACCTCTGTGCATGTATCTAAAACAGGCATTTTGAGCATACGGGAGCTAAATCCTTTGCGAATCATCTCAGCGCCCATTATGTTCAAGTCAAACTTAAGATTTTGACCGACAAGGAATTTAGCTTGGTTCAAAGCTTTTTCGAACTCTAGCAAAATAGAATCTAAGGATATACCGTCTTTCTCAGCTAAAGTCGTCGAAATTCCGTGAATGCGCTCAGCATCGTAAGGAATGTCAAAACCTTCAGGTTTAACCAAAAAATCTTTGTGATCAATTAAATGTCCATATTCATCATGCACTTGCCAAGCAATTTGAACTGCTCTAGGCCAATTATCGACATCAGAAATTGGCGCATTCCAATCGCGTGGCAAACCCGTTGTTTCTGTATCAAATATGATGTACATGCTGTTTTTTTTGATTTTAAAGATACGATAACTATTAAAATTTCTTATTGGTATTTAAACACAAATTGAGAGATTTTTCAACAAATATCGATTTTTTTGTAAGAGCAAGAGCCTGCTAATTCGAAAATTCCATAAACGAAGTAATTAGAGTTTAAAAAATTGAATTATTATCTGTCCAAAAAAAATCCCGCTAGAAAATGAATTCTGAACGGGATTAATAGTATAGTATGTCAGAGACAAACGCTGTTTTAGTTGGCTGGAGCGCCAGAAGTATTTACTGGAGAACCCGTTTCTGGAGCTGGCAATACAGTTCCTTTGATACGAATAATTTTTGTAGGCTCATTAATAGCGTTAGAGGTAATTGTTACACTTTTGTTGATTGCGCCTGGACGCTTTGTATCGTATTTTACTGTGATTTGTCCTTTTGCACCTGGAGCGATAGGCTCTTTAGGCCAAGATGGAACAGTACAACCGCATGAACCTTTCGCATTTGAAATAATCAAAGGTGCATTACCTGTATTTGTAAATTCGAATGTACAAGAACCATCACCACCATACTTTACGTTACCGTAGTCGTGTGTTTCTTTTTTGAAATCAACCTTCGCACCACTTTCTGGTTGAGCGAATACATTTGAAGACATGAATGTGATTGCTGTAACAAGCATCGATAAGAAGAACTTTTTCATTGTATTAAATTTTTTAAGTTATTAAATATTCCTTTTTCAAAGATATAATCATTTCTATGCCCCCATCTTTCTTTAACAAAGTATTAACAAGTGAGAAAATGACATTTATCTACTATTTAATCGCCATATCTTTTATCTTTTTACTCAAATATTCATCGAAAGTCAAGTTGTTATGCGCCAACCTATCAATGATTCCTTTTCGTTTGTCTTTATTCAAATTCGGATTTTCCTTCAGCAAGAGGCTATAATAGTATCGGACCATGGCTGAATCTCTTGGCGTAATGAAAACATCATAATTTGAGCCTTGCGATTCCAAAATCATAGCCCGATTCTCGTATGTCGGGTATTTATCCAATAATGTATCGGCATATGCACTTGACAATTCAGGCACACCCATTCCAGAATAAATCATATGAATATTATCTAAACAAACAGGGGAATACTTATCTTCTGAATACAATTCATAATACAATTTCAAGCGGTTAATCAACTCCATCTGATGAAGGTTTTCTACGGGAATTTGATTTACTTGTAGTTTTTTCAGTGAATCTTCCATTACTTTAATAGAAGCTCTTAACTCCTCCTTGCTCGGCTTGACTAGCTCTTCATTTTTCTGTCCATCGCCACCGCATGAATAAAAAAGCAGCGTTATAGCCACAAAACCCAAAGCCACTAGTTGATTTCTTTTTGTCATTTTATCTTTGTTTTACTGGAAATTTCATTCTGTAATCGACCTCAATATCTCCTCTTGATATATTTTGCAATTTTTTAGAAAGCAATTTTCTTTTTAAAGGCGAAAGATGGTCAGTAAAAAGCACACCTTCCACATGGTCGTATTCGTGCTGTATTATTCGTGCTTTATACCCTTCGAAAGTTTCTTCTTTTAATTGCCAATTTTCGTCGTAATAACTAATTACGATTTTTTCTTTGCGGAAAACTTCTTCTCTAATTTTTGGAATGGACAAGCAGCCTTCGTTGAATCCCCACTCCTCGCCAAGCTCTTCCTCAATAATTGGATTAATGAAAACCTGTTTGAAGTTTTCCATATCAACAGCCAATGGATCTTCCTCTTCGCCCTCTTCTAAATCAGCAAAAGGACTTCCGTCAACAATAAACAAACGTATTGATTTTCCAATCTGCGGAGCCGCAAGACCAACACCTTGAGAATTATACATTGTTTCAAACATGTCAGCAATGAGTTTATCCAAATTTGGATACTCTTTCGATATTTCTAAGCCTTCTTTTTTTAATACCGGATCACCGTATGCTACTATTGGTAATATCATAATGCAAATTTAATTCAAATTTTAACGGTTAAACAGTAATATTTGTTAGTATTCATTAAAATTTTCAACTATAAAATCCCTCTTTGTAAATAAGACTGCAACAGAATGATCGCACTTACTTTGTCTATCAAGCCTTTACTTTGATGCGTAGCTTTGTTTTTACCCATCATAGAAATAGACTGACTAGCCAATTTAGAAGTAAATCGTTCGTCAAAGGAAACAACTTTAATCCCAGGAAAGTTTAGTTCCAACGCATTTTTAAATAATCGAACATTCTCGCTTATGTGCGTATCCGTATTATTCAAACGCTTTGGTTCACCTAAAACTAAAGTGTCAATTTTTTCAGTGGGAATTAATTTCTTCAAGTAAATGATTAATCCTTTGGTATCAATTGTGTCATGTCCAAAAGCAAAAACTTTTGAATCATCCGTTATGGCCAAACCTGTTCTTTTTAGTCCGAAATCGATAGCGAGAATTTTTGGCATAACTTTTTTTGGCAAAGTTAACGAATCAACTGAGATTGTCAGGTCTTCTAAAACTTCTATTTTTGTACGAGAAAATTAAAACTATGCGTTCAAAAATCGAAGAAGCTTGGGAAAATAAAGAGCTGTTAAATAATTTGGTCTATCAAAGTGCTATAAACGTAGTTATTGAAGATTTGGATAAAGGTTTGTTACGTGTAGCTGAACCAATTGGGAATGGGGAATGGCAAGTCAACGAGTGGGTGAAAAAAGCGGTCGTTATGTACTTTCCAATTCGTCAAATGGAGACTATTGAGGTTGGACCGTTTGAATTCCACGACAAAATGGCTCTTAAAACGAATTACAAAGAATTAGGCGTCCGTGTTGTTCCTCACGCCGTTGCGCGTTTTGGAGCTTATTTGGCATCTGGCGTTATTTTGATGCCATCTTATGTCAATATCGGTGCATATGTAGATAGCGGAACCATGGTTGACACTTGGGCAACGGTTGGCTCGTGCGCTCAAATCGGCAAAAACGTTCACTTAAGCGGTGGAGTTGGAATCGGCGGAGTTTTAGAACCCTTGCAAGCGGCACCTGTAATTATCGAAGATGGAGCATTTATTGGCTCACGCTGTATCGTCGTTGAAGGAGTTCGTGTCGGAAAAGAAGCTGTATTAGGTGCAAACGTTGTTTTAACTAAATCAACTAAAATTATTGATATTACAGGATCTGAACCGGTTGAATACAAAGGATATGTTCCTGAAAGATGTGTTGTTATTCCTGGTTCTTATAAAAAACAATTTCCAGCGGGCGAATACAATGTTCCTTGTGCCTTGATTATTGGAAAAAGAAAAGAATCCACTGATTTAAAAACTTCGTTGAACGACGCTTTGCGCGAGCACAGCGTTGCGGTTTAAAAAGAGTAATATATTATCGAGACAGGAGCTTATCCCATTCGGCTTGATCGGATGGGAGATATCCTTCTGTCAAATTCAACATATCCATAATTCGTAATTTTTCTGGATATTGTTCTGCATTAATGGTGAAATGATAAACTTTTTCACCTACCAATTGTAGTTCTTCAAACACATCAGAAGAATTAATTTTATAAAAACGCAAATCATTTGACAATCTTCTATATTGCGGAAAGTCGATAATTTTGTTTAACATGACACAAAGATACTATGTTCATCAATAAAGCACACGAGGATGCTTACCAATATTTGCAAAATGCAGATTTTGAAAAAGCGATTAAAAAATACAGCGCTTGTATACTTATTAACCCAGATTCGCCGGAGTTGTACTCAGAACGTGGTGTTTCTTATTTAAATTTAAAAGAAGAATCGAAGTGTTTGATGGATTTAAACAAAAGTGTTGAATTACAACCCGACTACGCCTATCGTTATGCTTCGCGTGGACATGCAAAAGATTTTTTTGGCGATATTGATGGTGCCATTGAAGATTATGAAATTGCAGTAGAATTAGATCCAAACGATTCAATTATATACAATAACCTCGGTTTGCTTCTTGAGAAAAAGGGCAATATTTCCCGGGCAAAAGAAAATTTTGATCGCTCCGATAAATTGAGAAAGGAAAGAGAACCTGCTGAAACAATTGAATTGGAAAGTTTATCGCTTTCAGAAGATGGAATAGTTGAAGAAAAGAAAACAACAATCGAAACTACTGAATCGGAGAAATACGAAAATCAAGATCATAAAAGATCAAGTCAGACTGGTGAATTGAAAAAATTTTTTAAGGAAAAAAATCAATGGCGTGAGTTTTTGAAATTTTTGAGAAATGGATTCCGTATTAAATAAGAAATGACAAAAAAAGAACGCGCAAATTACGCAATGCAAGAATTGGAAAGACTTTATGCAGCAGTTCCCGTTCCTTTGGATCACGCCGATCCTTATACCTTGCTCATTGCCGTGCTTTTATCTGCACAATGCACGGATGTTCGGGTGAACCAAATCACTCCTCTCCTATTTGCGCATGCGAATAATCCAAATGACATGGTGAAAATGTCCATCGAAGAGATTAAAGAAATTATTCGACCTTGTGGATTATCGCCGATGAAGTCAAAAGGAATTCACGGTTTGTCTGAAATGATTTTGGCATTACACGATGGAAAAGTACCTCAAAGTTTTGAGGCTTTAGAGGCAATGCCGGCAGTTGGACACAAAACGGCGAGTGTTGTTATGAGTCAAGCATTTGGTGTTCCCGCATTTCCTGTTGACACGCATATTCATCGCTTGATGGTGCGCTGGGGATTGACTTCTGGCAAGAATGTTGTTCAAACAGAGAAGGATGCAAAGAAATTGTTTCCAAGAGAATTATGGAACAAACTGCATTTACAAATTATATTTTACGGTCGTGAATATTCACCTGCACGAAGTCCAAAATGGGATAAAGATTACATCACAAGAGAAATTGGAACTAAAAAAGCTCTGGCTGAGTTGGTTAAAGTATGAGTTCGTTGAAAAGTCAACAACCTTGGTTCGCATTTTTAAGCGAATGGATTCCTGCTAAATTGCCAGGAGAAAAAGTCCATTCTGAATTGTCACCGTTGCGAAAATTATCTAGTGAAGCATTGAAAGAAGCTACTGTCATTAAGGAAAGCGCTGTTGCTATTCATTTATTCGAGAAAGACGACGATTTACAAATTATCCTAACACTACGCAATACATACGACGGCGCGCACAGCGGACAAGTAAGCTTTCCAGGTGGAAAATTGGACGATTCTGATTTGAACCTCGTTCATACTGCTCGAAGAGAAAGCTATGAGGAAATTGGTTTATCAGTAGATGATGGGAAATTAATTGGCGCTTTGACAGAAATTTACATTCCAGTAAGCAAGTTTCGAGTAAAACCTTATGTCTTTTTCCACGAAGAAGAAATTCAAAACTTAACGCCAGATCCAAGAGAAGTCGAAAGCATCTTCTTTTTACCCCGATTGTCATTGATTTCGGATGAACTACTGATAAAGAAAGACATTGTTATTTCAACAGACTTCACCTTAAAAGATGTTCCTTGTTTTGCATTTGAAGATTATATAATTTGGGGGGCAACGGCTATATTATTGAATGAATTGAAGCACATTTTGAAGGAGAATTCTTAAAATCTCAACCTTGCAAATCCAAATGCTGTCGAAACGGTATTTCCGTTTTTTGTTAAAAACTGAACGATATCTCTTGATGCGATTCCAACCTCGTAAGACCCATTTCTAAGAATGAAATTGATTCCCATAGGTACATTTCCAGTATAAATTCCCCCAGAGATAATTCCGACGTTTAGAGAAACCCATTTTACAGGTCGCAAGTCCAAACCCAGCGCCAAAATCGGATTTTGAATACTCATAGCATTGTCTTTATTAAAAGGGGCGACCATATCAATTCCAACATGTATTTGTTTAATCGGCATCCAACTTGCTCCCAAACGAAGATTAGCGGCATTGGCCACTTTAAAGGTTTCTTTCCCTATCGAATCCAGCAATTGTGCGCCTCGAACCAATTCTTGAATCGTTTTGCTAGGGTTGTTCATGTTAAAGCCATTTTCGATTGCAATTTCTTGAGAAATACTCGTATTCCCTTCGAATTTATATCGGTCATATTTGACAAATCCTAAATTATTTACTGCTGCCGCGATGCGTAATTTCTGTGTTATTATGATACTGGCTGACAAATCAATTCCATATCCATTTCCAACAGGTTTGCTAAAAAAACCACCTAAAGAGCCTGCATTCATGGGGTTAATTTGAGATAGAGTCCTACCCGAACTTAATTGAGCCGGAGATAAAGAGGAGCTAACGCTTAACCCGTCATTATCTGAAACCATATCGTAATAAGCCATTGCCTGAATGTAGCGATAAGCTATGCCTCCGTAAATTGCAAAAGTCGAATCTTTACCAACTATTTTTCTTCCATAGCCTAAATTGAAATTTCTATTCCAAACCACTTGAGCACTGCTACCATTAGTGAAAGCGTTAATATCTAATGGGTTAGTCAAATGTGCTGAAGTAATTGCAGCCATTGAATCGGCGTTCATATTTGATTTGTAGGCAACTCTTGAATCTACGTTATTCATCGTCACAGTAACAGAATCAATCAAATTTTGCCATTGCCCATAAAAAAGGACACTCGCGCTGTTTAAGTTAATTTTTGTCGAAAATCCGTACGATTCAACGATACTAAATGCAATTCCACCGAATTTTTTATTTTGAAATGAACCGCCAAGCCACAAAACTTCACCATTAACACGAACTCCTGCTTTTGCTAAAGCACCCGCTCCACTCAAAATGTTTCCTGCAGATGCTGGATCGAGTGCTTTATTGTTAATTTGTGTTTTAATAATGTCCATAAAATTCCCAAACTTTCTATTGTTTAATGAATCAGAAAATAGAGAGGCACTTGTTTCAGAAGTGCTAAACATAAAACGTTTACCCTCGTAACCCGTGCCCCAACCTAAAGCGGAGATATTAATACCTATACAATGATAATCTGTTTCAAAAGTAGTGGCAACTCCCCTTCCTACTGATGTATACGGTAAGGATTGAGCCTGAAAAGAAGAGGATAAAAACAAACAAAGTATAACAAGGAGAAGTGATTTCATATTTTCTATTTCCGAAAGTTAGGAAATAAATCAAAACGTTAAAGAGAAACTATTTAACAGCGGGAATTTGCAAACTGATAATATTAATTCTTAATGCATATCGTGAACTTTACCAGTAGAACGTAACTAGCTTACGTTCACCGACACGAACTTTGTATAAAATTAGTAATATGAAGTTAGTAGAATTTTTCAATACTTATCCGAATGAAGCTGAGTGTAAAGCTAAATTCAA
>JBDNIA010000169.1:0-8552 GCA_041688525.1 Crocinitomicaceae bacterium
CAAATTATTTTGGGAAACACATATCATTTGTACATGCGCCCAGGAATGGAAGTCATGGAACAAGCCGGTGGTTTGCATAAATTCATGAATTGGGATCGTCCAATTCTGACAGACAGTGGCGGATACCAAGTATATAGTCTTTCTGGTTCCAATAAAATCACGGAGGAAGGTGTTCGTTTCCAATCGCATATAAACGGCAGCTACCACATGTTTTCTCCCGAACGGTCCATGGAAATCCAGCGTCAAATTGGAGCCGATATTATAATGGCGTTTGATGAATGTACACCTTACCCTTGCGGCTATGATTATGCTAAAAAATCGATGCACATGACACACAGATGGTTGAAGCGTTGTTTTGATCATTTGGAAGTTGCGCCAATTTTGTATGGTCACAATCAGGCACTTTTCCCTATCGTTCAGGGTAGTGTTTTCCACGATTTGCGGACAGAATCAGCGGAAACGATTGCTAGTCACGATGCGGTTGGTTATGCCATTGGTGGACTTTCTGTTGGTGAACCAGAAGAGGAAATTTATGAAATGACCGATTTGGTTTGTAATATTCTGCCAAAAGACAAACCCCGTTATTTGATGGGAGTTGGAACGCCGGCCAATATTTTAGAATCAATTGCGTTGGGAGTTGATATGTTTGATTGTGTTATGCCAAGCCGAAATGCACGTCACGGAATGTTATTCACTTCTGAAGGAATTATAAATATTAAAAATAAAAAATGGGAAAAAGATTTTAGTGCTATCGATCCAAATACTGGTGTTTCGACGGACTTAAATCATTCCAAAGCTTATTTGCGGCATTTGATTATCTCAAAGGAAAACCTTGGAATACAAATTGCGACCATTCACAATTTGGCATTTTACTTGTGGTTGGTAAAAACAGCTCGTTTAAAAATTAAAAGCGGTGAATTTACAGCTTGGAAAAATGAAATGTTGCCTAAATTGAGAACAAGGTTATAATGCTTAGCATACTCGACAAATATATCATTCGCAAGTTTCTAACGACATTCTTTTTCATGTTGGGCATCATCATGTTACTTGCCATGGTATTCGATATTGCTGAAAGAATGAGCGAATTTCTAGGGAATAAAGCAACGATTTCAGATATTGTTCTTGGTTACTATTTAAATTTCTTGCTCTATTATGGAAACACATATTCTTCAATGATTATTTTCATTGCAGTAATTTGGTTTACCGCAAAAATGGCGCAGGATACGGAGATTATACCAATACTAAATTCTGGACGACCTTTTAATCGTTTCCTCCGTCCTTACATAATTGCCGCAACAATTTTAATGCTCATTTCATTGGTGTTGAATCATTTCGTACTGCCAATATCGAATAAAGTACGATTAGATTTCGAAGAGAAATATTATAGAGATGCGCAGCACATAGAGGATTATCATGCGGAATTTCCTGGAAATAAAGTTGTTTACTACTCCTCCTTTAATGGTGCTGATAATGTTATAAATGATTTTGTAGTTGAACAATGGTCGAATGACAACCACATAAAACATTTTATAAAAGCAAGGACAGCTCAAAATGTTGCAAATACAAAAAAGTGGGTATTGATTGATTATTATGAGAAATATTATTCGGACACCTCTGATAGAATAATTGAAGGCAAGAAAAAAACAGTCGAATTTGAATTTGCATTAGAAGACATGACTTCTCGTGAAAATGTTGTCTCCTCTTTAACATATGGTGAATTAAAAAAATTCATAAAACGAGAAAAGGCCAAAGGTTCGAGCAACATACCAACTTTCGAATTAGAATTATTCCAAAGAACGACTTTGCCATTTTCAACCTATATTTTGACGATAATAGGGGTTTCAGTAGCGAGCAGAAAAAAGAGAGGTGGTGTTGGGGTGAACATTGCCATAGGTTTAGGTATTGTTTTCATCTATATTTTTGCAATGAAAGTTACCGCCGTAGCTGCCGTTAATATCGGTTTGCCAACAATCATTGCATCTTGGGTGCCGAACGCCATATTTTGCTGTATAGCTTATATTTTATATAGAAATGCGATTCGTTAAATTCTCTGTTTTATTGGAGTCGTTGAAGAAAGGAAAAATAGTATTTCTCATTGTATTAATATCTTTTCCCTTTGCAATAGATGCTCAAGTCGTGAATATCGAAAATAAACGCATTTACGACGACACGACAGGTTGGAGTGGAAACATGAGTGGAGCTTTTTCTGCGATTCAGAATAATGATCTGCTGTTCACGGCGAATTTTCGTCCAACGGCTCAGTACAAAACAAAAAAACAGAATTACTTTTTAATTGGCGATTTTTCTTATTCGAAAGGAAAAGAGAAAGTTTATGCCAATGCCGGAATGTTTCATTTTCGGTTTGCACAAAGGATAAAAGAGAGTCCCTGGAAATGGGAATCGTATGCACAAATTCAGTACAACGAACTTTTAGATCAAGCCTATAGAAGCTTAGTTGGAACGGGTCTTCGTTGGAAGTTTTATGACAATAAGAATTGGAAATTTTTCGCGGGTTCGTCAGCGTATTATGAAACAGAGAAAATAAGTACTACAGGCCAAATCAATAAAGATATGCGCTGGAGCAACTATTTATCATGGTTTATTGATCCTAAAACATTCTTCTCTTTCACGGGCGCGACTTATTACCAGCCTAATTGGCAGAATTTTGATGATTTTAGACTATTAGGGCAATACACACTTTCTTTTAAAGTAACCACTCGTTTTAGTGTGAAAACGGATTTCACTTTCTTTCACGATTCTAAACCTGCTGATGGAGTAAGAAATACGATTTATTCATCGACATTTGGATTTGGGTTGAAAATCAAGTAGACGGGAATATACAACGTCAAAAAACAACTTGTTTTGTTCTGGATTGTGAACTCAAAAAAAATTACTGAACAAAAGACAATTTCTCCAATTCCACTTTCATACGCATAAAACCAAATAAAACCACAACATTTTCGCCTGAAAGACTTTCCACAGTTCCAGCTTGACGCGTAGAAATTAATCTCACTTTTGAGCCTTCTACAATCTTGTGTCGTTCGTGTTGATCTTTTTCTGGAGTAATCTTTTTTACTTTTTTTATTGAATTTTTCTGCAGTTCAGCAACTAGGACTTTTCTTTTGTCTTCTTTCTTGCTTTTTTCGACTTTCAAGTATTTAAGAACATCATCCATTAATGGCTGATTCGCTCCTTTTTTTCTAGTGTTGGTTTTGAATAAATCGACAAAGGCAATCATTTTTTTACCTGCGTTCAGGTATTTGTTGTTTTTTTCTGCATTTTCTTGCAAAGTTTGTAATTTCTCGTCGAATTGGGCTTTCTTTTTTCCGAAAGTCAAACGCGCAGCTTCGGCATTTTCTTGCGCTTCAGCGTGCTCCTTGTTTAAACGCTGTAAATACGTTTTTTCGTTTTGCAACTCACTCAACAATTTATCCATGCGAATCTTTTGCTGATCCGTCTGCAATTTTGCTTGTTCAATTATTTCCTGCGGAATACCATTGATTTGCGCCACTTCAAATGTAAAACTACTTCCGGGTTGCCCCATGGAGAATTTATACAACGGAGCCAATGTTTCGGTATCGAATAGCATACACCCGTTCATAGCATTGCGCAGTTGGTCGGCCTTTAGTTTTATATTGGCATAGTGTGTTGTAATTACGCCAAAAGCTTTTCTATTGTACAATTCTTCGAAGAAAACTTCCGCTAGCGCACCTCCCAAATCTGGATCAGAACCCGTTCCAAATTCATCCAATAATAGCAAAGTTCGCTTATTGGTAACATTTAGAAAATGCTTCATTCTTTTCAAGCGATAGGAGTAAGTACTCAATTCATTCTCGATAGATTGATTGTCGCCAATATCAGTCAAAATATTTGTAAAAAAGAACATTATACTATTTGGATTCACAGGAACCATCAAGCCCGATTGGAGCATAACTTGCAATAAACCGACTGTTTTCAAGGTGATACTTTTTCCACCGGCATTCGGACCAGAAATGACCAACATACGACTTAATTTGTCCATTTTTAAATTCTGAGGAAATGTAGGTTTGCCAAGGTTCGTATTCGATTTTCTTAAAATTGGGTGAAAAGCATCGATTATCTCCATTTCAAAATCTTTATTAATGTTTGGGAGAACACCTTTTAGCTCTAAAGCTAATCTTGTTTTTGCGTGAATGAAATCGAGTTCAGTGAGTAAAATTTGATACGCCGCAATTAAATGTGTGTACGTCGCAATTTCTTTTGTGAGTGCTTTCAAAATCACTAAAATCTCTTTGCGTTCTTCGTCCAGTTGAATGTCGTATTCTCGATTGAGTTCCGTGTTGACCTGTGGTTCTACGAAAGTCATAGAGCCCGATTTACTCGATCCCATGACGTTTCCTTCAATCTTTCGCTTGTGTGTAGAAAGTATCGTTAAAACACGTCTATCGTTGATGAAAGCTTCTTTGGTGTCACCCAAAATATTCTCTTTTGAAAGACGGCGAACTTCTTTATCAAAGTTCCGATTGATTTTCACTTTCAACCATTTAATTGAATTTCTAATCTTTAATAATTCGTTGGAAGCGTCGTCTTTAATTTCACCTTTTCTATCAAAAACCTTATCAATTGCGATTATGATTTCCTCGGTGAAGTACACGGAATGCAAAAGGCCTGCTAATTCTGGAAATTCCTTCTCGCGTTTATCAAAGAAATAAATCAAACGATTGACTAAAAAAGAGGCTTGTGAGATTTTCACAAACCCATCTTGAGGTAAAACCGAATTGCGAATCGGTAAAAGTTGAAGTTCTTTTGTCAGTTCCTCAAACTGTAAAGCGGGAAAAGTCTCGCCTTGCTGCCTTATATTGACGAACTCATTAACTTTCCAAAGGTCATTTAAAATATCCTCTTCCCGAGTGGAAGGAGTTAGTTTTTCTAACCTTTCATGCGCTGTTGGGCCAATAGAATAAGCTGTCAACCACTCGCGCACAAGGGGGAATTCTAAGTCTTTTAAGGTTTGTTCGTCTATTGTATGCATGTACTAATTTGAAAAATAATATGGCTTCGTTCAATGTTTATTTGGAGTTTGCAGGCTCACATTTGAAGTCAGTAAAACTAATATTAAGGAATTCCTAATACACGAAGTGCTTCAAATTTAAACTTAGGAATTTCAAGTCTCAAATATCCAGAACAAAGTTAACACGGTTTAGGGATTGATTGTTTGCTCTAGTTATATTTGTGAAAAATTCTAATATGAAAATCATCTCTTTTAACGTCAACGGAATTCGTGCAATAACTAAAAAATCCTTCGTAGAAGATATGCAAAGGGTTGATGCAGATATAATTTGTTTACAGGAAACGAAAGCGACTTCAGAGCAAGTTGCTGAGGCTGTGAGTGAATTGAAAGGTTATCATGTATTTACACACGAAGCGGAAAAGAAAGGTTATTCCGGAACTGCTATTCTTTCAAAAGAGGAGCCAATTTCTGTTATGAGAAATATCGGAATTGATGAGCACGATACCCAAGGAAGAGTTATTTGCGCAGAGTATAAAGAATTTTATGTGATTTCCGTTTACGTTCCGAACTCCGGAAGCGAATTATTGAGATTGTCTTATCGACAAACATGGGATGAATCATTTCTTGTTTATTTAAAGAATTTAGAAGCTAAAAAGCCTGTTATCGTTTGTGGTGATTTCAATGTTGCGCATAAAGAAATAGATTTAGCTCGACCAAAACCCAACTACAATAAGTCTGCTGGTTTTATGCAAGAAGAAATTGATGGAATGGATGCCTTTACTTCAAATGGTTTTGTAGATATTTATCGATTTAAAAATGGAGAAGAAGTAAAATATTCTTGGTGGAGTTATAGAGGCGGGGCTCGTGAAAAGAATGTCGGTTGGCGGATTGATTACTTTTTGGTTTCTGAAGCCATTCAAAATAAAATTAAAGATGCTTTTATTTTAAATGATGTTCACGGATCTGACCACTGTCCAGTCGGCATAGAATTGTAAATTATTTTTTTGAATATAATTCTAGTGCCAATTTATTTCCATAAAAAGTTCGCGAAGGAAAAGCGCTGCTGGAAAGTATTAGTATGTCTTTTGTGAATAGCATGGCTTTGTATTTTAACTTTTGAGTAGAATAGCCGGAAAATAGTGGAATAAAAAAGGCCAAATCTTTCGATTTGACCTTTTAAATAATGTTAAAATTTACTATTTTTTCTCTTCTGTTGCAGGTGCGCTGTGAGAACAACAAGATTTCTTTTCACCAGTTGCTGAACTACATGATTTAGCGTCTTTGTTGCTTTTTTTGGATTTCTTTTTCTTCTTGTCCTTCTTGTCTTTGTCGCCTTTAACAACCGTAATATCGTTGTTATTTGATGTTAATGCCAAAGCTGTAGTTGAAAATAAACCAGCTGTAAATACCAATGCTAATGTTAAGATTACTTTTTTCATCGTTCTTTATTTCTTATAAATATACTAGACTATTTCTTTTCCACCAATTTTTTATGATTTTTTAGAAATCAAATAGGGTAATTGAATTGTAATAATAAGAGTAAAATAGTGACCAACAGTAGTAGAAAGGAACAGTGAAAATAGCAGCATCAAATCGATCTAATATTCCGCCATGTCCTGGGAGAAATTTCCCACTATCTTTTATGTTCAGATTCCGTTTGAATAGACTTTCCAGTAGGTCACCTAAAACAGCGCAGGGAACAACTATTATGGCCGCTCCAATCCAGAACCCCAAGTCTTGCTTTTCGTTGTAGAAAAAGGCAAGTAAGATGGCCACAAATATCGTCAAAACTCCACCTCCAACAGTTCCTTCCCATGTTTTTTTAGGGGAAATACGTTCAAATAATTTCGTTTTCCCAAAGAATTTCCCAGTTAGAAAAGCAAAAGTATCGTTTGTCCAAATTAAAAGAAACATGCCAATTGCCCGTGGAAAATCGTGTGAACTTTGTTTGTTCAATTCTACCATCAAATAGAATGGAAAAACGATGTAAACTATCCCTAACATTTGAATGGCAATGTTGTAAATTGGTTGATCTTCTTTTTTCCAAAGCTCTATTAGCATGTTCAAAAAGAGAATTGGAAAGAGGAAGAAGATGAAAATTAGTGGAATCCAATCCATGAACGAGGCAGAAAGTATACTGAAAATCAGAGAACCAACCGCCGTAGCGAACTTCCAGCTCACTTTTACACTTTCGTGTTGATTGAAGAGCTGATAAAACTCAACTAAACCAAAAACTGTAAATATTCCAAAAAGTATTACAGTCGTAACGTCACCATACCATAGGGATGCGAGTACTAAGAAGACAAAAACAGAACCAGCGAGGGCTCGTTGGGTAATGTTATTCATTCAAATTGTCAATTATTGCCTTGGCTTCTAGTTTATACTCACATTTCACTTGCAAATGTACATAACCAAACGCATTATATGAAGAATCTCGTTCATCCCATATCATAACGGGAATTCCTTCGTCTTCTAATTTTAATTTGAAGATCTCAACGGTATAAGGTTCAAGACTTTGGTATATACTATGCCATTGGTTCTCCCTCACTAGCTTCACTTGGTTCAGCCGATGTTTCAGCTGTATCTGTCTCCAAAGATTTATCAACCTCATTTTTAATAGGACTTTCGATTGGTTCTGCTTTTTCCCATGCTCGTTTTCCGAAAATAAGTTCCAAATCTTCTTTGAAAATTACTTCTGCGGTTAATAATTTCTCCGCCAAGGTAGTTAATTTGTCTTTGTTTTCAGTCAAAATCGTTAAAGCACGTTGATATTGTTCTTCAATCATTTTACTTACTTCCTCATCGATAGTTTTTGCAGTATCTTCTGAATAAGGCTTGGTGAATCCTTGATTTCCTTGACTATCGTAGAAGGAAACGTTGCCAATCTTATCACTCAGACCATACATGGAAACCATAGCATAGGCTTGCTTTGTTACTTTTTCCAAATCACTTAAAGCGCCTGTAGAAATTTTCCCAAAGATTAATCTTTCAGCTGCTCGTCCACCAAGAGCAGAGCACATATCATCCAAAATTTGTTCTTTCGTAGTAATACTTCTTTCTTCTGGCAAATACCAAGCGGCGCCAAGTGACTGTCCGCGGGGAACTATCGTAACTTTAACGAGCGGATGCGCATATTCTAATAACCATGAAGTTGTTGCGTGTCCTGCTTCGTGAAATGCTATGGAACGCTTTTCCTGAACTGTAATGATTTTATTTTTCTTTTCTAGTCCACCGATGATGCGGTCTACAGCATCTAAGAAATCTTGTTTTTGAACAAATTTCTTTTCTTTTCTGGCTGCAATCAGGGCTGCTTCGTTACATAGGTTAGCAATATCAGCACCTGAGAATCCAGGCGTTTGTTTCGCTAAGAAGTCAATATCCATTCCTTCTTCCAACTTGATAGGTTTCAAGTGAACAAGGAATATTTCTTTTCTCTCATTCAAATCAGGTATGTCAACATAAATTTGGCGATCAAAACGTCCGGCGCGCATCAAAGCGCTATCCAAAACATCTGCACGGTTGGTTGCTGCTAAAATAATCACGCCTGAGTTTGTTCCAAAGC
>JBDNIA010000170.1:0-6222 GCA_041688525.1 Crocinitomicaceae bacterium
ATGACATACAAATTTATTTTTAGTCTCACCCTTTTGTTCAGTACAGCTGTATTTTCTCAAAAAAAATCAGTTGTCATTGATAAAATTGTTGCTCAAATCGGTGATAAATTCATTCTTCTTTCGGATATCCAATCGCAGAAATTACAAATGATTCAGGCGAAAATAGATATAACAGAGACTTCTGACTGCACTATTTTAGAAGACCTAATGTATCAAAATTTGATGTTGAACCAAGCTATTTTAGACAGTATCGTCATTCAAGATGCCCAAGTAGATGGTGAAATGGAAAACCGCTTGCGTGTCATTGAAAATCAAATTGGTGGAAAGGCGAAAATGGAAGCATTCTACGGTAAATCCACTACAGAAATTAAAGAAGAATTTCGGGAAATAATTCGCGATCGACTGTTGACTCAAGAAATGGAAAGAACAATTACACAAAATATTAGTGTAACGCCCAAAGAAGTCCAAGCCTTTTACAATAAATTACCAAACGATAGTATTCCTCTGATTAATGCCGCTTTAAGCTTTCAGCAAATTGTAATATACCCTGAAATCTCAAAATCGGATAAAAAAGGAGCGTTTGACCAATTAGAAGGTATCCGCAGAGACATTGCTGGAGGCAGAAGTTTTGAAACTCAGGCGCGTATTCATTCTATGGATCCCGGAAGTGCAAAAGATGGTGGTAAAATTGAAGCAACGAGAGGAATGATGGTTCCACAATTTGAAGCGACGGTTTATAAATTAAAAGAAGGGGAAGTTTCAGATGTATTCGAAACAGATTATGGTTTCCATATTATTAAATTACTCGACAGGAAGGGAGACGACTATAAGTGTCTACACATATTGATAATTCCTCAGTTTAGCAACTCAGAATTAGAGAATGCAGCATATAATATGGATACTTGTTACGCAAAATTAAAGTCGGGAGAACTCACTTGGGAAGCAGCTGTGTTGATGTATTCCAATGATGAATCCACAAAACAAAATTTAGGAATTATAACAAATCCTATTACTGGCGAGCAAACGTGGAGTACAGAAGATTTAAATGAAATTGACCAGCAAATATATATATTAACAGATGTTTTGGAGGTTGGACAATATACAACTCCCAACTTATATTCTAATTTCATAGAGCGTAAACAAGGAATTCGGATTGTGCGTTTACTAAATAGAACAGAGCCTCATATTGCCAATCTGAACGATGATTACGCCTTGATTAAAAGAGCCACGGAAAATCAAAAGAAAGAAGACGCGCTGAAAAATTGGGCATCAAAAAAAATTGATGGAGCGTATATCAATATAGACGAAGAATACAAAAATTGCATTTTCCGTAACGAATGGATTGTAAAGTAAAAAATATCATTAAACGAAAATAAGCATATCTATGTCAGACGTAGCCGCACTGAATCAGTTAGTAGTTGAATATAAAAAATTAAAAGCCGAAATACACAAAGTAATTATTGGTCAGGACGAGGTTGTGGACCAAGTCCTTATTTCTGTTTTTTCAAAAGGACATTGTCTACTTGTTGGCGTGCCTGGTCTTGCAAAAACGTTGTTGGTTAATACAATAGCGCAAACATTAGGCTTGTCATTTAATCGAATTCAGTTCACGCCTGACCTTATGCCAACGGATATCATCGGGTCTGAAATTCTAGATGAAAACCGAAATTTCAAGTTTCTAAAAGGTCCTCTTTTCGCCAATATTGTACTTGCTGATGAAATTAACAGAACTCCCCCAAAAACTCAAGCTGCGCTCTTGGAAGCCATGCAAGAAAGATCTGTAACAACAGCTGGACAAAACTATCCTCTTCCCCACCCTTTCTTTGTTCTTGCCACACAAAACCCAATTGAACAAGAAGGAACTTACCCATTGCCAGAAGCACAATTAGACCGGTTTATGTTTAATATTTGGGTAGATTATCCGTCTTATGAAGAGGAAATAGCTATTGTTCGTTCAACTACCACCGAGTCAGAGACGAAGTTGCAGCAAGTATTGAGTGGTGATCAAATCGTTGAATTTCAAAAATTAATTAGAAGAATTCCTGTTCCAGATAATGTTTTGGAGTACGCCGTTAAACTTGTTGGTAGAACAAGAGTAAACAGCGAAACAGCTCCAAAATTAACCAAGGATTTTATTACTTGGGGCGCAGGTCCACGAGCATCTCAAAATTTAATCGTTGGTGCTAAATGTCACGCCGCATTAAGAGGAAAATATTCTCCTGACATCGAGGATGTAAAAGCTGTCGCTTTGCCTATACTTCGACACCGTTTGGTTAGAAATTATCGAGCAGAAGCTGAAGGATATAGCATGGATAGAATCATTCAAGAGTTGCTATAGTAAAAGATTGTTTGAATTGATTAATCTATTTTATTTTTGAAAATAGATTAATCAACTTTTCTCAGCAATAAAAAACAACTCGGTTCCTTTTCTTTGTTCTACACTATTATAACAATCTTCCATAGTAACAATGTTGAAGTTGGGAGAAAACAGTTTTATATATTCTTCTTTATTCCCACCAAACGGCGGGCCACCCTCAAATTTTCGATTAAATAGTAAGCCTATATTTTTCCCAGTTGGTACTAAGAGTTCTGCTGTTTTTTGAACATATTTTTCTCTTAACCTCGGATGAATAGCACAAAATAGAGTTTGCTCAACTATAAGATCAAATTTGTCATCTAGATCAAAGAAATCCTTAACTAACAATTGAAAGTCATTGATTTCTGGAATCTCCTCTTTAATGGCTTTTATTGCTTCCACTGAGAAATCAGCGAAATAAACATTTTTGAATCCTTTTCGCCAAAGATAGATCCCCTCATATCCCCTTCCACAACCTGGAATTAATATTCTCAAGTGTTTGTTTTTAAGTTGATCAAAATATGTGCGCAATGGCTGTGATACTTCTCCTAAATCCCAACCCGTTTGATTTTTCTGGTAGCGTTCCGACCAATATTTTGTATTTAATTCATTCATAATTATCCAAAAAATAATAGTGAAATCTAAATTAATATTAATTTCACATTTCAATGATTGTAAAAGTTACTTTTATAATAAACGGTAGCCGAAAATTAAGTAAGAACCACTCTTATTGCATTTTATTTGGAAAAAAAATGAAAATCTTGAATGCCAATTTTATACGACAGAATATGCGCGGCACGGAATTGAATTAGCGCAAATGGCAGCAAATAACAAATTCAATATTATTGTGGCTGTTGGTGGCGATGGTACTTGTAATGAAGTTATAAATGGAATTCAAGTGTCATCCATAAATAAAGAAGTTTATTTTGGTATTATACCAAATGAGACAGGATATGATTTTCATAAAACATTGGATAAATTTGACACAAATAATTTTGTGAATAACCTTTGTTTGTGCACAAGTAAAACAATTGATTTAATCAAAATTGAATCGTCAAAACAAGTCAAATATTCTTTGAATATTTCAGGAATTGGATTTGATGGGCATGTCGTACATGTGCTGCAGAACTTTCGAAAACAGATGTTCTTAAGTGGTAAATTCAGTTATTCTTTTGCGATCTTAAAAGCGTTTATTGGCTACAAAAGTCAAATCACCACAATTTCAAGCGCTGAATTTTGTCATTCTAGAAAAACACTTATGTTAGTTGTCTGTAATGTCAAATTTTTTGGTCATGGATTAATAATAAATCCTGATGCTCACATTGATGACGGATTATTGAATGTTACTTTGCTTGGAGACGTTTCCTTTTTTGACTACCTAAAGAATTTAGTAAAACTAAAAAAAGGGCGAAAAATCAGTCACAAACACGTACACTATTTTCAAACTAAAGAATTAGAAATAAGTACGGATGGTGAAAGACTATTCGCCGAGGCTGATGGCGAAATCATTGGTCAAGGAAATACAAAATTTTCAATTTTACCATCTCAATTGAAGATAGTCTATTCGTGTTTCTGAAGTTGTACGATTTGACTTTCGAGTTCATTACTTATTCGAATAAAATAGACTCCGTTTTCCATGTTTTGTAGAGATATTATATTTTCTCCAGACAAAACAGATTCATAAACACTTGAACCTATATAGTTATAGATATTTATTCTTGCTTTCCCTACAATATTTAGCTTTAACTGGTCCGTAAAAGGATTAGGGAAAATATCGTAGATGAGTTGTTGCTCAATTATTGATAAAACTCCTTCGTTAATAACTGCTATTCCATCAAGATCAAACCCGCCAGAAGCAAAATTCGTCGGCCACGGATCATTGATACTATTTCCTTGAGAATCTAGCGTACCATAAGTTGTATCTACATTCCCAACTACGTCAATTAAACGTATAAATGATATTGAATTCAGGTCTAACTCAGGTATAGAGTCGAGATCGTCTAAATCAAAGGGAGTGCCAAAACCTTGACGATATTTACCTGCTAAATTGTGAATATATCCACAGTTTCCATAAGATGCATTCGTTATTTGAGGTGATAAGGGAGTCTCTGAATAGGAAGGAAATCGAAAGAAGTCAACACCATTGGAACTTACTTCCACAAAAGCCAATTCCATATAATTGTCTGCAAACCCATTCTCAAAAACTGCAAAATCAGGACCTGTTTCATTTTTTATTGGAGGATTAAAAGTTAAAATCGCACTTCCTCCATCGCCAAGGGAAACTATATCTAATGAATTTCCTTCCGCTTGTCCAACTGCATCGCTCGGATCTCCAAAGTCAACAAATCCGTATTCAGGATGATCAATTTGTTTATATCCTCTTGTTACTGTGCAAGAATTAGCCCATCCCTGAATGATAGATGAATCTTTAGATATAGCTGTAGATCCGCTCTGACCTGGCGCAGGAGCATAACTCTGCGCCTTCATTTCAGATATTAGCAAAACAAAAATGAAATGTAAAATTATTCTATTCATAAACCACAACTTTATTAGGAATAAGTCCAACGTTGAATTTCCTAACATAACTTCCATTACTATCGTATTCGAGCACGTACCCAGCATTGACATAGCCGTTTGCATCGAAAAAATACAACTTGTCGTTCCAAGTAGAATACTGCATTCCATAAAATGTAGAAATTGAGCTTACATCCACGAAGTTAACAGATACTACAGTCTCATTTTGAGCATCAAATTTCAATATTTTGTTCATCGCTCCATCCACGTAGGAGATGAGTAGGTCGGACTTCATCTTACAAAATCCACTTGCATCAAAAGGAAACGACTGAATTTTAGAATCTGAAGCAGAAGAAATTCTATGCATTCTACTCGGAATTGATCCGTAATTGCCTCTGCTGATAACGTAAACATCATTTTGATTATCCACAACTATAGGTCCCGGATTTTTGCCCACTACAATTTTATTTATTTCTAGCTCAGAGCTCAAGGAAACGACACTTACCGTTGAATCGACATTTGGAAAATTTAACCCGCCAGAATTGGCAACGTATAATTTGTTATTAGCGATTGCTAATTGCTCGGGATTTGCTCCTACTTTTATCCGATTCGTTAAGGTTAAAAGCGTCAAATCTAAAACATCAACATAACCGTCATAACAAGAAATATAGGCTTTATTGGCATTGAAAGTAATATAACGAGGTTGTTTGGGAATCCCATTTTCAACCATACTAATTTGTTTGATTGAAGCACCTGTTTTTTCATCTAATATTTCCAAGGTGGATGATACATTCACTACTATAAATATTTTCCCATCATAAACTTGCATATCATTTCCAGTATCGCCAAGTGGCCGACCAGTTTTTTCTTCAAAAAACAAATTATTAATCTCCAAAGAATCTAGGTCAATCATGGACAAATGCGCGTTGTTTTGCTGAAACAAACCTTCATTTAAAACAAGAATACAACGCTCAAGTTTAGTGCCACTCGATTGAACTGGCGTATTTACCTTTTTTTTACAACTTACAACGAGTGTTATAGTAATTATCAATATTAAAAATCTCATTTTAAATAAGTTATAATTCATAATTTAATGACAGTAAATAATTTCTACCGGGCATAACAAAGCTTCTGACGTAAGTATATGAAACATCTGCACAATTCTTGACTTGAACTTGCAGATTGAATTGATGTTTTGCTTTGATTGTAAAGCTCTGAAAAATTGAAAGGTCAAATGTATAGAAAGGTTCGAGTAAATTCATTGGAATATTTTCATTCAAACTAAAGCGTTCACCAACATAAATACTTGAAAATCGAACACCCGTTCTATTTCTATAAATTGACAAATCAAT
>JBDNIA010000171.1:0-6210 GCA_041688525.1 Crocinitomicaceae bacterium
AGGGTAGGCACTAATTGTTGTGAACACAAGACAACTAAAAAGGCATCAACTACTTCGGCACAATGCACAGGGACAACAAAGAAGGGAGCGAGATGCAGAAATAAGACGACCAATACTAATGGTCGTTGTTATTTACACTAATAATTTACAAACCAATTTAACAAGTAATGAACAAGAATGTATTATTTGCAATAGATCTGAATACGAAAGAAATAATCATTTCAGAATCGCCGAAAGGAAGTAACAAAATAAATTTTATAGAACGTATTGCTCGACAAGACAATGCCATTCTTTACAATGCTGTCGTTACTTTAACAAGCATTACAAATGCTTCCGATTTTGATGGTGCAATTTTTAGAGCAATGGATAAGGTTTGCCAAATAATTTACAGCAAATCTAAAGAAACCATATAGTTCCCTTTTATGAAATTAATAGAGTAACAGAAGCTGCAAAATATACAGACGAACTTTAGTAACAGCATCTAAAAAAAATGGTGGTTCGGTGCTTGGTATGGTAGTTTTTTGGTTGAACCAACACAAGTATTTTATATCAATATTTGTGGTAAAAATCATTAAATTCTTGCAATTGCTGACGTTCAACCAAGCACTTATAAAAAAGTCAAATTGATTCTCGCATAAAAAAAGCCCTAGTCTCGATAAATGTCGAGACTGGGGCTGTTTAATATTCTAAAGACGGTATAACTTATTTAATCTCCACTACTTCAAGATCAAAAATAAGGTCTTTACCAGCTAAAGGATGATTTCCGTCGATGACTATACTATCGGCTTTCACTTCAATCACAACTAAGTTCATTTCTTCTCCTTCTTTGGATTTGGAAACGAGTCCCATACCAACTTCAGGTGTAATATCTTGGGGAAGTTTAGCTTTTTCCACTTCCTGAATCAAGTCTTTATTAATTTCTCCGTAGGCTTCCTCTTTAGGAATTGTGATGGTCTTTTTTTCGTTCACCTTCATATCGATTAATCCTTTCTCAAAACCAGAAATTAACTGTCCTTGTCCTAAAGTAAATTCTAACGGTTCTTTTCCCTCAGAGCTGTCAAAAACATGTCCGTCGGATAATTTACCTGTGTAATTTACTTTAACCGTGTTGTTTTCTTTAACTAGATTCATACTTTATTTTTTAATTGTAAAAAATGATTTTTGCATAATTCTTACGCAGTAAACACTTTTAGTTTTAAATATACGTCCAACCAAGCCGCGAAAACCACGCCAAAAAGTGAAAAGAAAAGTATACAAGCTATAATTAGACAAGCTTTAAATACAAATGTTGCGTTCAAGACCTTTGATGATACTAAATGGAAAGTTTTTGAACTTTTTTCAGAACGAGCAAATTACACGCAGTTTAATCGGTAAATATGTCACTTAAAGCGGAAGTTTCCAGAATTTTTACTTAAAATCAAATCCTGATTAAAATTTTGAAAGAGCAGATTTCGCGAAATACGCATCTGTTACAAAATAGTGCGCGGAGCGAAAACTCACCCAAAATCTAACTTACTTAAGACAGAGCGATCGAAATTAAAATTCGTCAAATCCCAACCAAAGAAGTTGGCGAAGGTTTTAATAGAAACTTCGGGCAGTTTATACCAAACGCAGACAGATAGTGCGCTTCTTACCATTTCTGTTGCTTTACTTCTTTCGAGACTAATAAGTACGAGCTATTTTACGTTTTAACATAAGAAATCAAAAGAGAAGAGGGATATGAAAAATAAGACAAGATACTTACTACTGGTTATTTTCGGTTTCTTAGTGCCTTCTTTTCAAATTCAAGAATTACCGATTACGAATAAAAATATACTAGAATTCTGTAAACAACATCTTAAGAAGAGGGTAGGAAGTGGCCAATGTTGGGATTTAGCTGAAGCTGCACTGAATTTCGCAAATGCAGACTGGAGCGCTCCGTATAATTTTGGAGATGAAATTGAAAGAAAAAAAACACCGCTATTAGCCGGTGATATCATTCAATTTGAAAAAGTACAACTGGAATCAGAAGGAAATTTCGTTGCATTTCCGCTGCATACTGCAATTGTGTACAAAGTTTTAGACAAAGACAGAATTATTATTGTTCACCAGAATTTTAATGGTGTTAAAAAACTTGGCACCTTTGAATTGAATTTACAAGATTTGACAAAAGGAACCATTCAGTTTTTCAGGCCAAAAGGAAAATAAAAGCAGTATTTCTTATTTCTATGGCACAAAAATATTCTTTCCATTGGTGGAGTCCATTTTTCTGAGCTGATGAAATGCTTTAGAAGGCGAGCAAGTATTAATTAGTGTTAAAAACCGTACTCGTCAGCTATGCCGTATTGCTTCATTTGATCATGAATATTTCCGCACACATCCCGCGTGCTCATTCGTTTATTTAATTAACTGATTCTTTATATATAAGAATATTTAATACTTATCATAAATTAGATAAATAAATATTTATGAATATAATTGTTCAGATTTGCTCAATACATAGTTTCATCCTATTAAAAACAAGTCATGAAAACATTAAATTTAATTCTATTGTTCACTTCCTTAGTATTCCTAACAAGCTGTGCTATAATTAAACCGGGAGAAGTGGGTGTAAAACAGCGACTAGGAAAGTTAAGCGATGAATACAAAACGCAGGGTACTATTTGGTACAATCCTTTTGTAACGCGAGTAATTGTGACCAATGTTCAAATTAAGGATATCGAACTTTCGTTGAGTCTTCCGAGCAAAGAAGGTTTGAGTGTCCAATCACAGATTTCCATACTTTTTCGAATTCAGGAGAAAAGCGTGCCTAGTGTGATAAAAAATATTGGTTCGGGTTTTGAGAATATTATATCAAATGTCTTCCGATCAGCATCAGCAGACGTATGCGCACAATATTATGCGAAGGACATGCATTCTGGCATGCGGGCGGAAATTGAAAAGGCAATTTTGAATAAAATGGGAGAAACACTCAATCCGCAAGGAATTGAAATACAAGCTGTTTTAATGAAAAGCATAAAACTTCCAGACGGTTTATCAAATTCTATAGAGCAAAAGCTTCAAGCAGAACAGGACGCCATGCGAATGGAGTTTATTCTAAAGCAAGAAACGCTCGAAGCGGAACGTAAAATCATTGAGGCGACTGGAGCAAAAGATGCGCAAAAAATACTATCCGAAGGTTTAACGGATCAAATTATAAAAATACGAAGTATAGAAGCATTTCTTGAATTGGCAAAATCTCCGAATAGTAAAATAATTATTACAGATGGTAAAACGCCTTATCTCGTAGATTAAAACTGTTAAGAATATTAGTTCAAATTCAAAATATTCAAATACTAAAGATCAGAAATTACGAGAAATCCAATCCTAACTATTTTTGCTTTCTTTTTGCTCCTATACATTTCGTCTTGTGGTGAAAATCCAGACAAAGGAGCAGATACAAATGATAATATTGTTTTGCTTAGGGATGCGTTTCGAAGATTTCAAAGGTGATGATTTTGAAGAAAAAAGTAGAGATTAAAATTGTGAGCCTTTATTATCGTTCATTTTATTAGCATTTATGAAATAATTTAAGTTCTGCTTTGCAAGCGGAAGAGCTGGAGCTACCTGAACTCATTTGAGGGAAGCGCTCTAGCTTTTTTCGTTTTAAATGGTTTCGCAAAAAGATGCATTTGAACTCTTTTTTAATAGCGCTTCAGTCGATCTCGAGCATCGCGTTTCTTTATTCAACTGATGCATAAGTCGTTTACAGCGATTGCCATAAATAGTTCAATTGTAAAGGCAATACATCCAATTCCGACGAAAAACAGTCTTCATTCTGTACCCAATATTATTTCGCTTACAAAATGATCAAAGTCTATATTCTGGTCTCTAGATTTTGGATTCTAAGTTCCGGCTTCGCTCTTTTCCCTATATTTGCTCTACATACTTTTATCCAACATTTTGAACAAAGATCTTTTACTCATAACTCCGCCTTTCACGCAATTAAACACACCTTATCCGGGGACAACTTATTTGAAAGGGTTTTTGAATACGAAAAATATCTATTCGTTTCAAATGGATTTGGGGATAGAAGTTATTCTAGAGTTGTATTCAAAAAAAACATTTCAAGCACTTTTTGAGCAAGCGTTTAGTACAAATCAAATTTCGAGCGAAAATGTACAGCGGATTTACAGTTTAAGAGAATCTTATTTGCAGCCTTTGGACGATATTATTGCCTTTTTGCAAGGAAAAAAACCGAGTTTTGCTCGACAAATTTGTTCTGCTAATTTTTTGCCACGAGCGGCGCGTTTTGATCAGCTAGACGATTTGGATTATACATTCGGTTCCATGGGCATGCAAGACAAAGCGAAACATTTGGCAACATTGTACCATGAGGATTTATCCGACTTCATCATTGAATGCATCGATCCTAATTTTGGTTTTAGCCGCTACGCAGAACGATTGGGCATGAGCGCCAATTCCTTTGATGAGTTGTATTCGAAATTGCAAGAAGAAGAAACTTACATTGACACAATTACACTCCGTATTTTAGAAGAAAAATTAGTAACGATTCAACCCAAATTGGTTTGTTTTTCAGTCCCTTTTCCTGGCAATCTTTACAGTGCTTTTCGTTGCGCACAATTTATAAAAGCAAAATATCCTAAGATGAAAGTCGCCATGGGTGGCGGTTTTCCAAATACCGAATTGCGTTCGGTTGCCGATGTTCGCGTTTTTGAGTTTTTTGATTTCATCACATTAGACGATGGAGAATTACCGATAGAATTATTGCATACGCACATTCAAAATGCCAAAAGTCGCGAATTTAAGCGCACGTTTCTATTGGAAAATGGAGTAGTGATATATAAAAATAATACAGCCAAATCAGATTATAAACAAAGCGAAGTTGGCACGCCTGATTATTCTGATTTAAGCTTGGATAGTTACATTTCAGTTATTGAAATTGCAAATCCCATGCATAGTCTCTGGAGCGATGGCAGATGGAACAAACTCACGATGGCGCATGGCTGCTATTGGGGAAAATGTACCTTTTGTGATATTTCTCTTGATTATATAAAAATATACGAACCCGTTGCTGCCAAATTATTGGTGGATCGAATGGAAGAACTAGTCGAACAAACCAATGAAACAGGTTTCCATTTTGTAGACGAAGCTGCACCGCCATCTTTAATGAAAGCCTTAGCGCTGGAAATTATTAAACGTAAACTTACCGTTTCGTGGTGGACCAACATTCGTTTCGAGAAGAACTTCACGCAAGATTTATGTCAACTGCTTAAAGCTTCAGGCTGTATTGCTGTTTCTGGCGGTTTAGAAGTCGCTTCCGATCGTTTATTGAAATTAATAGACAAAGGTGTTACCGTGGAGCAAGTCGCTCAAGTCACGCGCAATTTCACCGAAGCGACTGTCATGGTGCATGCCTATTTAATGTATGGCTATCCAACACAAACGATAAAGGAAACTATTGACAGTTTAGAAATGGTACGCCAATTGTTCGAGGCAGGCGTCTTGCAATCTGGATTTTGGCATCAATTTGCTTTGACGGCACATAGTCCAATCGGCATGAATCCAGAAGAATATAAGATTGTTCCAGACCAAAAAGATATTCAATTCGCCAACAACGATATTCAGTTTACCGACACTACGGGAATAGATCACAATCAATTCAGTTACGGTTTAAAAAAGTCACTCTATAATTTCATGCATGGTATTGGGTTTGAGCTTCCCCTGCAAGATTGGTTTGATTTTAAAATACCAAAAACTAATATTCAACCAGATTACATTTACAATTGTCTTGAAACGCCAGTTGAATTCAATACCAAGCCAACGGCCAAAATTCTATGGATTGGCAACGAACCTTCGGTACATGAATTTACGAAAACTAAAAGAGGTCTATCTCGAGAATTGTTGGAAATGACTTTTCATACCACAACCGAGACTTTCAGTATTACAACGGATAAAGACAAAGGAACTTGGTTTTTAAATCAAATGGAATCTTTAACGCCAAATAGCACCAGCTTACCAACTTTTTCCCAGTTAAAAGCCGATTTTGAAACGACTATGGAGGATTTTGAATTATTCTGGTATTCTAAGCCTATTGGTGTTTTGCGGGAGAATGGGTTGTTGGTGTTGTAGCTATTGGGTCGCTTCCTTTGATTTATAAACCCTCCATGTCTCTGTGGTGGAAAAAGGTAGGATGTAGCTAATAGCTGCACGCGGATGACACGGATTGAG
>JBDNIA010000172.1:0-3792 GCA_041688525.1 Crocinitomicaceae bacterium
AATTAAAAGAGCAATTTATTTTTCCAAATATCAATTGTGAAGATCTGCACCCTGAGATTTCAAGTTTAATTTCTGAAGAAAGAATACCCAAAAAATTAGTGAACACAAAAATTAATATTGCCGCGAAAGCCAGCTTTGGTTTTGGAGATGTGAACGGATGTGTTATATTTAAAACTTATTCAGTTTAATATTTATATGGAAAAAGAAGCATTAATTGCCCAACTAAAAACAATAGTTAAACCTTACATTCAAGATGAAGAGGCTTTTAAACATTTATCTGAAAATACCGACTTCATTAAAGATTTAAAAATCAATTCTGCCAATTTGGTAGATGTGATTTTAGATGTTGAGGAAGTATTCGATATTAGAATCGAAAATGAGGATATGGAAAAAATGTTTTCCGTAAAAGCGGCTATGGATATTGTAAATGAGAAATTAGCCGCAAAATGATCGGCAACGATATTGTTGACTTAAAAATAGCTGCCTTAGAGTCGAATTGGAAAAGACCTCGATTTTTAGATAAAGTGTTTTCAAAAGAAGAACAAGCGCTCATATTGGATGCTAAAAATCAATCGCAAATGGTTTGGCGACTTTGGAGCATGAAAGAAGCTGCTTATAAAATCTATATTCAGCAAGGTGGAAAGCGAATTTTTAATCCTGAAAAATTAAGATGTGAATTGCTTTCTCATGATACCGGCTTAGTAGATTTTAATGGAAATCAATATAGCATCAAATCTGAAATGAGTGATGACCATATAAACACCCTGGCTTACTCTGAAAAAGCGAAAATAAACCTACTCCATCATTTTACAATAGAAAAAAACACTTATGAAACCCAATCCCGAAAGACAAAACAGCAGCTTCTAAAATCCTATGCTGAATTAAAAAATGTATCTCTTGAAAATCTAGAGATCAAGAAAGATCAAAATAATGTGCCTCGACTATTTTATAGGGGAAATCAACTAAACGATTCGATTTCTATTGCCCATCATGGGTTTTATTGTGCTTATGCCATTGGATTCAATTGACGTTTTTTTCGAAAATTATTTAAGAAATTAATATGTTTAAAATTTGCCAAAACAGTTCCTATACAGATGATAGCATCATAAGTAATTGCGTGAACAAAAAGCGCTAAATTTCCGTAATATGTCCAGTCTTATTCACTTTTGATCTTGTTAGGTGTTCTTCAAAAGAAATCATAGCGCTTAACTTAAGAAACCCCAAGGCGAAAAAGAATCGATTTAACAAGGCAAAACCTCTCGTTTCACTTTTAAAACATGTCTTATTAGTGTATCTTGCAAATCTATATAAAGGTATACGTAATGGAAGACAATAAAATACTAAATTATATTAAGGCCGTTTTAGAAAACATGCCAACAGACTGGTTGAATCTAACAACGCATCGATTAGACATTTATGACGAAAGTTTGGCCAAAACTCAATTCACAGGTCAGTTTGAAGCCCTCTTTAATAAAGATAATTCTACCACGCCTTCATTAAAAAAATTGCCAACTGCATACGACTATATTCGATTAGGTCATCCATTGTCGTGTGTTCTAGAATGGGGAATTGCGAAGCTAAATAATATAAACCCAGAAAATGTAATAAGTTTTTCATCAAAAACGGCTCCTATACTAGCAATCCTGAGAAAGAATTTATTAGAAAATAAAAATACGCAAATCAACTACACAGGTGAATTGCCAGATTATTTTGATGTCGACATAGTGAGACAGGTCTACGGTTATAAATTTGAAGTAAATAAAATTGAGTCCGCAAAGGAAATCACCACGTTTCACGGCAGTACTATCTTCGTTGCACAAAAAGATAAGATTGGTAAGTCTAACCTCGATCCTACTATTGACTTTTTTATCAGTCTTCACGATTCCCTTGGCAGTATTTTGGTTATTAATGGCGAACGTAACGAAAATTACATCTCAGATATTCAGCACGTGCGGAGAAGAGAAACCATTGCCATGACACCCTCCGGTTCTCTTGTAGCTTTAAAACTTTTGGTGGAGAAGTCCTCTTTTGAAAATGAAGAACATAATGTTGCAACAAACAAGACACTTGTTTTGGCTTCAATTAAAGAAATTACGGGTTCAAATACAAAGGCCCTTATTGCTTCTAGCGGACTTTCTACCCAATATGCAATTATGATGGGACTCATTCATGATGCTTTAGAAAAACACAAAGGAAAAGCTATCAAATTTATTGTTCCTCCAAATTGTTATGGCGGAACAAATGACCAAGCGAGACGAGTTGCCGCATGCCTCGATAATGTCGAAGTAGTTGATTTACCCGTTGACGGTGACAACGATATGGTTGAAAGTCTAGATCTCGTTTTAAATAGAATAGCCAAACAAGATGCCGTGCCGTATATAATCGCAGAAATCCCTACAAACCCAAGAGTTGAAGTTCCAGACCTAATAAAATTAAAAGAAGTTTTAAGCAAAGAACGCAAGACAACAACGGGCGAAATTGCTATCGATCCTGTGTTTATTTTGGATCAAACATTTTGTCCAAATGTGCATTTTTTAGGCGAAAATGAGATTCTGTCAAAGGTTCGAACCATTTCATACGTTAGCGGATCGAAGTTCCCAAGTGGTGGGAAATGCACGGCTGGTTACCTCGTAGGAAACAACAAGACGGAAGCGTTGATGGAAAAAATAGAAATACACCTAAGACTTTGTGATAATGAAGCTACGCATCTTCAAATGGAAATATTAGCAAAGCAATTGCCTTCAATGAATCAAAGGATAAATGATGCTTACACAAATACGCGTGAATTTGTAAACTTTATTCATGATGTTTTGCCCAGCGCGAAAATCAATTTTGTCTCAGAAGAACTGGTAAAGCAAGGATTTACACCATCTGTTTTTTCATTAGACCTTCCGACAAAAGGAAATTCAGCTGAAGAAAAAGAAGCGTATAAAAGAGAGTTGAATTTAAAATTAATCAATTTGATGATTACCGAAATTCCCAATGAAAGTAAGTATTGCGTAAGTTATGGCCAATTAAAAGGTTGTTATTGGACGATACCTGCAACATCTACCCAAGGCACGACGAAAGAAGGCGATAAAGATTACATTGCCCGAGTGTCACTTTCGGCCAATTTAAATCTTGAACTTCATAAAAAAGTCTTTTTAAAATTTATTAAAAATATTTAAGGATACGTAAAGGAATAAATACCTTCCTTTTCCAATTGTCGCTTACAGAAACCAATTAGAGAGGCTTTGACTCAAGATTGAATCGAACTTATTCCAAAATTTATTTTTTTTAGCAAATAGAGCTCCTGAATTTATTAAACTTCCAAAATTTCGAAGATTATATATCACAAAAATGCCTTGTTTTTCTAAAAAAATAAAAACACTTTAGAAAAATAAAAACGCCTTTTTATCCTGTTTTTTAGATAATTAAACAGTCTTTACTACTGACAGGAAAAATATTTTACATCATTTTGGAACTTTTACCGAATTAAATTGTTTAATTTGACAGTATAACTAAAAATTAACATATGGAACATTTAAAAATTGCCAGCGACAACTATGTTGCTTTTACGTTCTTTATCGGAACGATGGCCATGATGGCCGCATCAGTATTTTTCTTTTTGGAGTTAAACAACACCTCCAAAAAATGGAGAACCTCAGTATTAGTCTCGGGTTTGATAACTTTTATTGCAGCAGTTCACTACTACTACATGAGAGGTTACAACCTTGAAACAGGAGATTCTCCAACATTTTTTCGTTATGTTGACTGGATCTTAACAGTTCCGTTGATGTGTGTTGAGTTTTA
>JBDNIA010000173.1:0-10493 GCA_041688525.1 Crocinitomicaceae bacterium
ATTGAAATAAATTGCTTTTGAAGCTTGAATTTCACGCGATATGATTTGATTTTTACTGGGATTGATGCGTAAAAAAGAAATTTGTGACAGGGAATTGAATACCACGGTCGTAAGGAGGAGAGCGTAGAAATGTTTCATATTTTTAAAAAATGTATTTTAAACAAATTTAACGATTATTATCAAAATACAGCAGTGAATGTTGAGACCAAAAAAATGGCACCTGGATTAACAGATGCCACCTTCCGATATGCAGTTAGCTTTAATCAACCAATACCGGAGTACTAGTTGGGCTAAGAGCGTCTTTAATTTTTTGTTCTAGTTCTTCCATCAATTCTGGATTGTCGAGCACCAGTTGTTTCACTGAGTCTCTTCCTTGTCCCAATTTTGTTTCCCCATAAGAGAACCAGGATCCACTTTTCTTTATGATGTTTAATTCTACACCCAAGTCGATGATTTCTCCTACTTTGGAGATGCCTTCTCCATACATAATATCGAATTCAGCTCTTCTGAAAGGTGGAGCTACTTTGTTTTTAACAACTTTCACTTTCACACGATTCCCTATTGCTTCATCACCATCTTTAATTTGTGTTGATCTGCGGATATCCAAACGTACTGAAGCGTAAAACTTCAATGCATTTCCCCCTGTCGTGGTTTCTGGGTTTCCGAACATCACGCCAATTTTTTCGCGCAATTGGTTAATGAATATGCAGCACGTTCCAGCTTTATTTATTGAACCTGTCAATTTACGTAAAGCTTTAGACATTAAACGGGCTTGTAATCCCATTTGAGAATCACCCATTTCACCTTCGATTTCGGCTTTTGGTGTAAGTGCTGCAACAGAGTCAATTACAATGATGTCGACGGCACCCGAGCGAATTAAATTATCTGCAATTTCGAGCGCTTGTTCTCCGTTGTCAGGTTGTGAGATGATTAGATTTTCTATATCAACGCCAAGTTTTTTAGCATAAAACTGGTCGAATGCATGTTCAGCATCAATAAATGCGGCTATTCCACCTGCTTTTTGACACTCAGCTATTGCATGTATAGCTAAAGTTGTCTTTCCTGAGGATTCTGGACCGTAAATTTCAACAACTCTTCCCTTTGGGTATCCTTGAATACCAAGAGCAAGATCTAATGTTAACGACCCTGAGGAGATAACTTCTATGTCCATGACTGGACTGTCACCTAATTTCATTACGGAACCTTTACCGTAGGTTTTTTCGAGCTTTTCCATTGTTAATTGGAGTGCTTTTAATTTTTCTGCGCTTACTTCTTTAACTGACATATCGGTTATGTTTAGTTTCCTGATTTAGTTCAGGATGATTAATTGTATAGTACAAATTTGGGGTAGCAGAACGTAATTGATTTACGTTCAACTATTTTTTTTAAAACTTTCTAATATTTCTTGAGCATGAGCTGTAGTTTTGGGCTTCTCGATGATATCGATTATTTTATTCTTTTCGTCAATAAGAAAAGTAGTTCGATGAATTCCATCGTACGTGCGACCCATAAATTTTTTCTCGCCCCAAACACCAAAAGTTTTTATCATTGATTTATCCTCGTCTGCAATTAATGGAAAAGGCAAGTTTTGTTTTTCAATAAATTTTTGATGTATTTTTTCGCTGTCTGCACTAACACCAATAATATAGATTCCTTCTCCAAGTAAAATACTGTAGCTGTCGCGGATGTTACAAGCTTGATTTGTGCATCCAGGCGTATTATCTTTTGGGTAAAAGTAGATGGCCGTTTTTTTTCCAATAAAGTCCTTAAAACTTAATGTTTCTCCGGTTTCATTTTTTCCAGACCAACTCGGAACGAGGTCACCAATTTTTAAATGCTTCATATTTTGACAGAAATATAATCAAATGTAATGTTTATTTTCTCATCAACAAACATTCTATTGATTTTGTTCGCGAAAACTTTATTTTGAAGTTTTTTGGGAAAAGCGCAGAAAAAAACCAGTTTGAACCACCATACCAGCGAGATAAGTGAGTATGAATGATAAACCGTGTAGGCGAATTGGTGTGATTTTTAAATAAACTAATGCAACAACAAAAGAGAGTATTGCTAACATTTGAAAAACAGTTATAATTAAAAATCGCGGAACAAACTGATCCTTTTTAAATTTAAGATACATGATTGTTGTGCCCAATAGTAAAATGGCGCAGCTATACGAGATTTCTTTGATTAAAAAGAGGTCGTTTAATTCAGGTTTAGCGTTGTGAACGATAAAAAATGCTGAAGCATGAATTAGAATTAGCGAGAGAATACAGAATAAGCCGCTATTTTTCATGGTTGTCTTTGTTCATTTTTATTACTTCTTTTATTACAATATATAAGGCGATAAAGACACTCGTCAAGGATAATATAACTGTCCAAAGTGGCGTAGATTGATATTTTTTGTCTAGAAAGATTCCGAGCCATGTCAATCCGGCGATGATTGTCCCCATTTGTATACCTAAACTAGAGTATTTGGCATACTTCGAGTATCCCTTTTCTTCCTCGCTCATTAATAGACAATGTCTTCAGGTTGCTCTTTCAGTGCAGTAATTGGGGGAGACTTAGAAACAGGTTTAAAACCTGCCATAACACAATTCCCAATGAATACTGCACCTTGGTGAATCTCTATTTTAGTGGTATCAATATTACCTGTAATTAGGGCTTTTTCTCTTAGAACAAGCAAACCTGCAATTTTTATATCTCCTTCAACTCTTCCCTCAATATCTGCGTCGGCACAAATTAAGTTTCCTTTTATTATTGCGTTTTCACCAATTAGCACTTTTCCGGCACAGTCTATATTTCCAATTATTTCTCCGTCGATACGAATACTTGATTCTGTAATAAGTTCACCAATTAATTTTGTCCCTTCAACAAAACGATTTAGTCGATCTGGAGCTTCGAAATTTGTGCCGTTTTTTTTACCTATCATATTTCTGGAAATTATGGATTAATAATATTCATCGTAAAAATTATCATATTCTTCGAGTTGCTGAGTTTGAAAAAGAATTTTCAAATTTTCCTGTGAGATAATGATGGTTTTGGCTTTTTGTAAATCTAATAAATGTTTGCGTGTACTCTTGTATATCCGGACATAATTTATTGCTTTCATTTCCGTTTCGAAATCATCAATAAGGATAATACTCTGATTATCTCCGTATATTTTTGAAGACACTTTTAACTTATCTCGTGAGAAATATTCTCTATGAAAGTCAACTATTCGCGTTTTAGCCAAACTTGAATTCTCATTTGAATCAAGAAAGACCATTACATAGAGCCGCACGTTTCCGTCGTAGGAGTAAATTGATTTTGACGTGAAGTCTACCGATTCATTTTTGGAATAACCATTATTGATTATATCAATCATTTGCTGCGCACGCTCCGCTTCTGGTGTTAAAGGAAACTCTTTTGTTAACTGCGTTAAAGTAGGCAACAAGGTTTTTTTATTTTCATTTAATTTCCCTTGACACATAGCTTTTAACAAGAGATATTTAGCTCGGAATTCATTTGTTGGCTCATCTTTTAAAACACTTTCTGTGCGAGAAAGGGCCGGATAGTACAAACCACTTCCATATCGATCTAAAGCCTGAATATATTCTCGTTCTGCTCTTGCGTCCAATTCTTTTTTCTTTACAAAGTAATCCGGATCGCGCAAATAGTTCGCGTAATCAGAATTTGGATAGTAATTAAGAATATAGCTCTTGTGAATGCTCGCTGCTGCTTGATTGGTTTTTTCATTTATCCTGTACAACTGAAATGCCGACATTAATTTATAATCGGTTTCGTAACTTACATCTAGAACAGATAGGAACTGCTTGGAAGCCAGCTCCTCTTCTTTTAATTGATCTTTATAGATCAATCCGGCTGCATAAAGCGCTTTAACCATGCGATTTTGGGAAGCCGTCATAGTTGAGTCCGTGAGCGGGATATCGGCCAATAAAGTTTCTTGACTATATGGATCTATTTTTGTTGGAGTCGGGATAGCCGACTCGCTATCTTTATCTGTTGTGTCGGCATTGGAAAAATCAGCAATTACGATTTTATCGCTTCGTCGCCAACTATCTTCATTTTCTCGTGTCCCCCAGAGTTTTTTAAATTCATTCAAACCTTCTGCTCGAGTTTTTGCATTTCTGAAATACCATTTATTGCCCGATTGGTCTTGGTTAAATCCATTGTCATTTTTCTGAAGCGCAGCTAGCTTTTCAGCTTCTCTTTTCTTTCTTTCCGTTTCTCTATCTTTTAATTTATTGGATACGGCGTCCAAATAGGTTAGTCTTTCGGATTCATCCATGCGCGCTATTCGCTGAACGCTGTCTTCGAAAGCTGCAATTTCTACTGCATTAACGAGGTCACGAAGTTTGCTTGCTTTGTTTTGTATGCCTTCAAAATTAGGATAAGTTGCCGGCATGACTGTGGCGCATGAATCGTAATATTTTTGAGCTGGGATGTAATCGCGAACTTTAAATTTAAGGTCAGCCATTTGTTCATAAGCCATTGCTTTTTGGCGGTTGTTGCTCGTTGAATAGAATGCGGAGGCGGTTAAGTTTACAAATGCGGCCGGTTCGTTCCCTTTTTGTAGATTGATTTGCGCTAAGGCGTAATAAATCTGATCCTTGAATTCAGCATTTTTTGCATCGCGAAGCATTTTGTTTAGCTCTTTTATAAGTTTAGCGTTTCCACCTAAAAAAGCTCTTTTCAAACGAGCACTAAACTCCATTTCGAAAGGCGCATTGTTTTTTAATACTTTGCTATAATTTGTTTTTGCTTCTAGGGTGTTGCCTAAGCCTTCGTTTAACTGTCCTAAAACAAAATAGACGCGTGCCCTTTCTGCTTTTTTTCTTGTTTCTTTTACTGCTTTTTCAAGGTTTTCAATAGCCTTGTCTTTTTCTCCTTTTGCCAAGGATAACTCAGCTCTGGTTTTGTAATAATCAAAAAGTATTTTCTTTGGAAACTGAGCGACTTCTTGTTCTTTCGCTTGTTTGCGTTTTCTTTTACTTTGCTTTAGTTTGACAAAAAAGTCCATAAAACTTTTCTGCTGATTTCTTTCTTCTTCTGCGTCTAAAGCATTTTGAAGAACATCCAAATTAAAGCCAGCTTCGGTGCATTTTTTAAGCGCGATGTTCGTTTTGGCCATCCACAATTCACCAATATAATTCGATGGATCGTTGGAATAAAACTTCTTGATGAACATGAAGTTTTTCATCGCAACGTTATAATCCCGGCGTAAGTAGGACGCCTTTCCTACTGTCGTCCAGTTTTCATCAATAAACGAGTTGTTTTCTTCTTTTTTCGCAGAGGGTCTTGCGTTTCCAGGCATGGAATGGTCTGAAATTGCCTTTGTGCATTTTACAATAGCCGTATCAATAGCGGGGTAAAGATTTTTTACATCTTCTTCACTTGGATATAAATCAATCGGAATAAGACTGTAATAATCTTCCTTAACGTTCTTTCTATAACTGGAGATTGCTTGGTCTAAAAGTAAATTTGCGTTAAAATAACCGTTGTATTGAGCAGTTGTGGAATGATAGAAACGATTAATTGGTGTGTTTTTCGCCGGATTGCACCCCCAAAGGACGAAAAGGAGGGCAAAAGCCCACAAACCAACATTAAACATATATTTCATTCGTAAATTCTCGTTTCCTATAAAACGCAATTAAGCGTGTTTATTGTGTTTTGAGGGCTAATTTAAGAAATCGAATCGATTTTATTAAGCGATGTTTGTGAAAACCTGTTGTATATCGTCATCGTCGTCGATTTTGTCCAATAATTTTTCGATATCGACTAACTGTTCGTCCGGGAACTCAACTGGTGAAGTTGGAATACGCTCTAAGTTCGATTTTGTCGGTTCAATTCCTTTTCCTTCAAGGGCTGTAGACAAAGTTCCAAAAGAAGTATAATCACCGTAAAGCACCAATCTGTCTTCCAAAATTTCTATTTCTTCCAAACCAGCATCAATCAACTCAAACTCCAATTCCTCAGGATCTAATCCTTCCGTTTTTTCAATTTCGAAGATACATTTTCTGTCGAACATAAATTCCAATGAACCTGTAGCTACAATTTGACCGTTCGCTTTGTTGAAATAGGCTTTAACATTTGCAACCGTTCTTGTTGGATTATCCGTGGCACATTCCATGAAAACCAAAACGCCGTGCGGACCTTTTCCTTCGTAAATAATTTCATGAAAAGCCTCCATATCTTTTGCCGAAGCACGTTTTATAGCGGCTTCTATATTGTCTTTTGGCATGTTTTGTGCCTTTGCATTTTGAATCGCCGAACGCAATTTTCCGTTCATTGCTGGATCTTCACCGCCTTCTTTAGCCGCCATCGTTATTGCTTTCCCCAACCGAGGAAATAATTTCGACATTTTATCCCAACGTTTCTCTTTTGTTGCTCTTCGGTATTCAAACGCTCTTCCCATTTCTAGTTTTTTTGAATGGCGAATTTAAGGAGAAAGTTGCAAGTTTGGAAGCTAATTACACACGGAAATGAATTTAAAATAAACATTAATTTAATTCGTAAATAAGCATGTGCTTTTCTTTTAGGCGAACTAGTTTATTATCCAAAACTTGAATTATACCGTTATAACGTGTATCAATATCTAATGGATAGCTGTTTAGAAATTCGCCAGAAGTATTAAATTCGGCATAATAAACTTTAGCTGTTACCGTACTTCTAAAAAACCCAATGTACTCTTGAGAATTTAATTTTAAAATACCTAAATTGACAAAAGCGGGCAAGTCCTTTTTATAATTTCTGTTTTTCTCTTGTTTTGCTAATTTGTTTAGATGCTTTAACGGAATTTCAAATAGCAAATTATTACTAAGATTATACCAATAAGGTAAAGCAGTTGTTTTTAAAAATATATTTCCAGAGACTTTTTCAAATGAAATGCTTAAAAAGTTCAATCGATGATTACGATCATTATACCATTCTGATTTGTTCATTTCACTGAAAGATGAATGGGTAATATTGTTGTTTTCGACTACAAAATTTTCGACTAAAAAATTATTCGATACAAAATTTGCTGTAAATACATCAGGATTATATACAGGATTAGCATATATTCGATTGCTATCAATATAAATATTAGAATAAATATCAATAAAATAATCCTCAGGTGATTTGTTTATTAAGTAGTAATTTTCAATTTCCCAATTCTTATTTAATTTTATCAAAAAAGGCGTGTTGACGGTTGTAGTGACAATACTATTAATATTCTTAATTCCCTTTTTCGCGATTTTTGATTTTTCAACCATATATTGTTTCTCTTCCGCTGTGTATGTGTGTTCATTTGAGACTGTAATAGTGATATAAATGACATTTTCATCATCGGATTGACAGAAATGTTTGAATTCCACAAACCTATCTCCAACAAGTTTTCTTTTTTTGAAAGATTCAATAGTTTGTTTCAAATCCAGACTATCCAAATTCAATAAATTTAAGAGTTTCGAAGTATCAATTTTACTATTTAAATTAATCGATTTACTTTCCGATTGATCCAAATAAGAAATAGTACCTAAGTCTGAAGACAGGAAATATAGATTTTCAGCCAATTTCATTAAATCATAAGCGAGGGAAAATTTTCTTTCAACTAAAGGAAAACTATCTACTACTTTTGGATGTAAATTACTTACACCTTTAGACGAGTTTTTGTAATTGTGCAATTCTTCAAAGTTTGAGAATTTTTTACCATTAAATTTTTTTAGTCTTGATTTTTTATCTAAATATTTAAATAAAACTTCATTTTGCACTATATTTCGCTCGTTCACATTAAATCCCGCGGATATTAAAATCAATTCTAATTTTTCCTTACCCAATTCATTTTCATTTAGAAAAAAAATATTGTTTGAAATATTCTTATAATAGTTTAACGCATACGACAAGTCTGAATTAATACAGCTAGTACATTCTTGGTGATCCATAATAAAAACAACGCTACCTGACTTTATACCGATTTCCATTATGGCAATTTCCACTTTTGGGGGAAGGCAATATCCGACATTCTGTAGAGTAAAAAACGAAAATAAAACGAACAGTTTATACATAAAAGATTTAAATTGAAGAAAAAAACGTTGTTTGTGGTAAATACACTCTTTTGAATCATTACAAAAGAGTGTATTAAATTTGAAGTCGCTTAATTTTCTGGGCTAAAACCAACCCATTCTAAAGCGCACCAACTTTCATCAATTTTTGCACAAACTTTCATCCAAACCGTTTGTCCACTTGGCAATGTGATGTTGCCAGAATCTTTTGGACCTCTAATAACTCTAATCGGACCAGCGAGTTCTCCTGTTGAAATAACATCGATTACTTCCTGAGGAGTAGGAATTATGTTGTCTGGGATATACCCAAATTGACCCTCAGCATTCGTTACATAATGGGTTCTATAAGAAATCATCGTTTCTGGATCCGTAATGTTTACTGTTTGACCAAAACTAAAAGAACTTGAGATAAGCATAAAACTTAACATTAACTTTTTCATCTTAAAAAATTTAAATTAATAATTCAGTAAATTAATAGCTTGAAATAGTGGCAACTATTGAGGCATTTTAAAAGTTGCTTTGCCAAACAACCATAAACTAACGTAAAAAAAAAAAACGAGTCAACCTAATTTGGAATGTTAAATTTTCGTGCAATTTACTTAACCATACTGTTTTGGGGGATTTATAGTTTTTTCTTAAGATTTTAATTTTCAACAAAGTTAAATCTTATTGAGGAATAATGTTCTTCGTTATTTCTCTATTTTTACCCCATGAAAATTCTAGTCATCCGTTTTAGTTCCATCGGCGATATCGTTTTAACGACTCCTGTTTTGCGCGCTATGAAGGAACAATTGCCGGAAGTAGAAATTCATTATTTAACGAAAAAGAAATTTGCTTCACTTTTAGAGAACAATCCGCGGATCGATCGCTTGATTACTATTGAAAAGACTATTAATGAAGTATTGCCTGAATTGAAAAACGAGCAATACGATTTGGTGGTAGATTTGCACAAAAACGTTCGAACCTTGGCGCTGAAAACCAAGTTAAAACGCCCCTCGAAGAGTTTTGACAAATTGAATTTTCAAAAATGGCTTTTGGTAAACACCAAGAAAAACCACATGCCAAATGTTAACATTGTGGAGCGCTACATGGAAACGGTGAGCTCTTTGGGTGTAAAAGCGGATGGTCAACCATGTGAATTCTATATTTCAGCTGAAAATGAATTGAATGCAAAAGATAACCTGAATTTATCTTCTGCAAAATTTTTGGGCGTGGCAATTGGAGCTCAATTCGCTACAAAGTGTTTGCCGATAGAAAAAACAGTTGAAATTTTAAGAGAAATAAACACGCCAATCGTTTTACTCGGTGGACCAGAAGACGAAGCCAAAGGCAATGAAATTGTTGCTCTACTTCCCGACAAAGAAATCGTAAATACCTGCGGGAAATTCAATTTACAACAAAGTGCTTCCATCGTTCGTCAAGCAAGCGCATTGCTCACGCACGATACAGGTCTCATGCACATTGCGACTTGTTTCAAAGTGCCAATAGTTTCCGTTTGGGGAAATACAGTTCCAGAATTTGGCATGTATCCATATTACCCTAAAAACCCAGAATTATTTTCCATTCACGAAGTAAAAAATCTCTCCTGCCGACCGTGTTCAAAAATCGGTTTTCAAGCTTGTCCTAACAAACATTTTAAGTGTATGATGGAGCAGGATTTGAGTTTAATTGTTGATAGATTGACAAGTTGTTTGGAGAGTCAAGAATCCAGCGTCAAGAATCCAGAATAAATTTGACTTATTTTGGCAATTCTCGACAAATTGTGTCTAGTTGATTTCCAGAAAAGAAATACAAACCTCCTTTATAATCTCTTGCCTTGTGCTCTACAGGCAGTCCTTGCAATTCATTTTCAAAATACCTTGTATAAACGGATCTTTTTTCTTTTTTGTAGAAATCACCATCAATAGCAAACAAAGGGCCTTGAAAAGGTTGATCTGTCGTTTCGCTTAAATGTGCAAAACCAGTCATTACAAGGAAAAGCTTTAGATTGTGGGTGCGGGCATATTCTTCGTATACGGCCATCGGGTAACAAGTTTCACTAGAACAACCGTTGACAAAGATATACACTAATGATTTTGGCTGTTTTTTTAATTCCGTTAAAAGTTCTTGAGCATTTATAGCATATACTTTTCGAGGATCTAAACTTTTTCCTTCAGCATAGTGAATTATATTACTTTTTTGGGTTTCAGTTAGTTTGTCATAGTCATTGGTTCGCCCATAAACCACGATTACTATACAGGAACCAAGAACGAAGGATAAAAATAAAATGAATATGCTTTTCATGAATTGGTCTTTTAATTTTAATTAAAAGTACTAACTACATGACAAAAATTATAAACAATTGATTATCAATAAATTAAGTCTTAAATTTCTTGTTTAAAACCTTGAAAATCAGTATCTTAGATGATGTTATCAAGCAGTCATTTAAGCCCAATTTCCAAGGTTAGTAACGAA
>JBDNIA010000174.1:0-7745 GCA_041688525.1 Crocinitomicaceae bacterium
GTAAAATTTAGGCATGTTGAATTTTATGTAGGATTAGAGAGAAAAGTTCGAATTCGACAAACGATTTTTAAAATTGGTATTTATGCCGTGGCCGGAGATAGTAACTTCTCAAAAGCTGATGTAAATTTCAAATTTGGATTCAATTTCTACGACAACTTTACTGGAAAATGGCAATACTAATTGCTTAATTTGAAGATTTGCCTACTTTGAAATTGACCTTTGTCAACGCCCATCAAATGAATTTCCCTTGTGAATATGCCCAATTTAGTCAACTCTAATGCATTCAAGAAATTATAAACCAAGAAAGTTGAAATGGTAATTCTTAAAACAGAACGCTTAAATAGCTTGTTGTGATGCATTTTCAACAAGCATATAAAAGCTATGAGAATGGACAGAATTCAAATGAGAAGCTTTACATAATTAAGGGTATGAAAGCCTATTAAACGTGCCCAATGAAGAAATTAGAAAATCCACCGATGTAAATAAAGGATAGGTGAAACAAAAGATCGACTAAAAAGAGAATAGGAAAGGTGCGCTTAATGTCAACAAATAGTTGCGTTAATTCTTTTGTGAGATGTTCCGAAGAGGAGGAATCTAGTTGAATGAGTTGTTTTCTTGGAATGAATTACAGTAAAAAAAAGTAGAGGTTGTAAATGGTTAAACAACAAATCAAACCATGATTTATTGTTTGTAATTCTCTTAGTAATTTCAATCATTTTTATCGCATTAAATACATTTTTCCAAAATCTTTGGTGAAATATTTGTCCGCACCAGATTCTCTTTGTTTTATGGATTCGCCGTGAAGTTTCATCTGTACACGATAGAGGTAAACTCCATTTGCCAATTGGTCACCAAATTCATCCGTTCCGTTCCAGGAGAATTCTGAAATGTTTCGTCCAATGTAGATTGGACCAAACTCGCTTTCTGAAATCTCGCGAATAACTTTACCTGTCACAGTCATGATTTGAATAAGCATGTCATCTGGAACTTCGCTACCTGTGAGAGTAAAGACAAATCGCGTACTCGTGCTGAACGGATTCGGGTAGTTCAGCAGTTTGGTAACGGTGGATTCGCGTATAATCTCAAAAGTTATACGATAATCTAAATCTCCTGATAAGTTCCCAGTTTTGTCAGATCCTTGGACCAACAAAGTGTATTTGCCATCTAAATCGAATGTACCAGGATACATTATTTTGAATCGTTTATTCTGAGGGTTAGCAGGGATCCATTGCATTATAGTTTGCCCGTTTGTCTCAAAAGGTATCCTTTTTTGAATCCCATTTGGACTCGTTAGGTAAATACCAAATAATGCCGTGTCAGTAATATTATCCATAATTAAAAAAGGATTATCATCCTTCAAAGTGATTAAAATTTCACTAAATGGATTTACAATATCACCATTTAAAATATGTCTTCCATCGAAGGTAACATCGAGAATTGGATTTTTTTCATCTTCAATTATGTCAAATGGAATTTGAAGTAAATTGTTGAAGTGAAATTGCTCTGGCTGGTCGAGTTCGCCAAATTGTCCACTGTACGGATTAACTTCCATCCAAAAAATATTAGAGCCGCCAAATCCACTTGTGGAAAATCGAAGCGTATCCCTGATGGTTTGATTAACGCGCAACGAATCTTGTCTCGGGTAATTCAAAAGATGCCTCACGTGATTTTCGTCTTCAACATAGTAATGAATTAATAACGAATCCATCGGTCTGTCGCTAATGTTTCTGACGTCAATTGCAAAAGAAATAGTTTCTCCTTCGTTAACTGGACCAGCATCAGCGGACCAGAAATAGCCATTTGTACCGTCTATTGCTGATTCTGGAAGTGGATCAAATAAAATATGCCAGCTGTCAATTTGACCCGGTGTAAAATTCAAGGAGTCCGTTAATACAGCATTGAGTTTCATGTAAGGTGCCGTTTGCGCTTGGATGTAGTTTTCCAAAACAAGAATGGAATCTGTGGATGCCACTGCAATAGATTGTGTGTTCAGGTAGGTTTGATTCCAATCGTAACGATCGATAGAGAAATAGGCTGTATCTCCTGGCGTTGACTCTTCAGGATCTATTTTCCAATAAAAACTATTCCATTTTGCAGCAGGACCAATAAGTGTGGAAGTTTCCTGACCAATATAATCAGAGCCTACCATTGGTGCAATTAAATGAACAGGATCATTTGCTGTTTGTCCAAATAACTCAATTACACTGGAAGGATTTCCCTTTTGTACAAAGAAAGCCATTGGCGTATTAGATCTACTTCCGTTAATACTATCTGTACCTAGAGTAGCGAAAGTTGAGTACATACCAACTGAATCTAAAGCATTCCATTGATTGTATTGGGCGCCACTTCTTGGTGCGTATATAATAATGTAATGCCCATTTGGAACTTCATTCAAAACCATGTTTTGAAAAGCGGCTAATTGAGAGGCAGAGTTTTGACGGAAAATAAAGTATTTTTCAACTCTATTTCTACATTGATTCATGTCGTTTGCATTTCCAAAACCTTTCGTCGGATTTATAGTGTCTCCTGCAGAATTTAGCCATCGTGTTCCCCAAGATTGAAAACTAATTGGGTCGACGACTCCAACATGAATGGAAGGTGTTAAACCGCACAAATCATAGTCTTGAAGTGTCCCGTTGATTAACCACTGATTTTGGTATGTTTGCATGGTTGTTCCATAATTGAAACATTCCAAAAAATTGGTATCGGCAGTCGTGAAGTTTAACTTTCTTGATGGCCGATCGTAATTAAGTTGAGCAAAACCATTTTCTTTGAATTGGAAAAAATGATCCTGTCCCCAGCCGACTTTATTTTCTATGTACTGAAATGAACTTTCTTTCCATTCTAAATTAGATTGAGACAAAGCAACCCGCCAAAAATAAACGGTGCTATCTGTGCAAACAAGCGGAATATTTTGACTTGTTGATGAATTCAACCAATTCGCAGGCAAGGCTTCTTTCACGCCCCCAAATTGTATTATGTTTTGATAACATTTAAATGGCGAGTTAAATAAATCTGTTGTATCAATCTCAAATAGGTACGTGTTCGTAATTGCCAAAGGGTCAATTGTTGATACTTTTAACACGACACTATCTTTAGGGACAACAGCGAACTTGTAAGGTGAAACAGGTTGAATACCTTCAATATTTATAAAAAGTGTTTTTATAATTGTATTGTTATTGAATTCATCATAAACTTCGGCTATGAATGAGGGAATATCCGCTTTAATCGTAAATTGATTAACACCTATACCTATGTTGGGTTGCAAAGGCATTTTGAATTGAATATTGCGAACATAATGCAAATTCGGAATTAAAATTTTATAAACAGAATCAATAGAAGTTTCTGGAAAATCTCTAGTTATTTGAAGTAAAAAGGTATCTACAATTGATTGCCCAAGATTTTTTAATTCTATGTTCACAACGATACTATCAACGGTCAAATCAATTTTATCTGGTCCAAAACTCACACTTTGATTTTGTAACTCAATTTCAGGTTTTACATGATAGTTTAGTTTCAAAAGTGGATCGCCGTTAAAGGTCATTTGAAGTAAAGTGGATTCGTTTATGATTCCATTGAAACCGATCTGATTTGATAAATAATCAATGTTGTCTTGAATCTGCTTTGCAATATGATTGCCGTAGCCATTTTTACTAAATTGTCTATATAAATTTTGAGAATAAACATTTAGAGGCCCGTCAAAACCTAATGAAACATTCGATAAATAGCCTATTGCTCCTGAGTTTTGTGCTCTAACGAATTTTTCAGAAGTGGAGAAGCCGGTACTTTCATTTTGGAAAATATTTCCATTGTAACAAGTGTTTGCCAAAACAAAAGGATATTTTCCTTGATTATTCCAGTTGGAAGGCTCATCGATATTAATTTCAAAACCTGTTGTTCCAGCATTCGCATGACCAAAAAAGTTGATTATACTAACTCCTGAACTCAGTCTTGAACTGATCATATTGTATGTTGCCGGATCGAGAGGGTCAGAATTCACTTTGTAAATACGATGAACATTTCCACCGTATTTGTCATTTTCTATTGTGTTTTGCATACCTCCTAAAAAGGTTTGAAAAATAGATTGTTCGCTTGCCGTTATTCCACCTGAGAAATGAAAAATTTGCTTTTGCCAATCTTTTTCTGCCGAATTATAGAGGCTTAACGAATCAATTTGGGATTCATATTCAATTACTTTACTCAAATAACTCGTCAATTCTGTATTGTTTGTCACTGATATACGGGAAGTAGGAATCAATGGAACCATATTGTTTGGAACTAAACTGGCAGTGATAGCAATATCACTGCTCGGCTGGCCAAATGAGGGCACCAAAGATTGTGCATAGTAACTTAAATTTCCTCGAGTGCCTGATCCACCTCCTATGCTAGAGAAAATAACCGCTTCTCGAATTCCTTTCCCAATTAAAAATAAGGCAGTTGGTTTTTTCAGTGAACGAGAATACATATAGTGTGAAAAGCGCCTAACTCCATTAATGTGCTTCGGAATTCCACCGCCAAATTGTAAATATAATTCGTCAACTTCCGCAGTAATAACTTGATGTCCGCCGCCAGCAATCGAAGTCCGGTAATTTTTGTAATCAATAAGACCCAACTCTAAACTTTTATGATAAACCATTAACAAAGCTGAATCTGGAGTAATTGCGCTAAAATCTCTAAAATTCCCAGTTCCGTTTATAGGCGCTAAATCCAAAATATTTTGAATCGTCGAAGCATCAGCAAATACGACAGTTTGTTTGTTGCCTGATAGGGTATTTGGTAGCAAAGCTTGCACTGTCGTACTTCCATTGTAGACTCCATTCAGCTTTCTTGGCACATCACCGAAAGAAAAAAGTATAGGATTTGACGGAGCCCAGTTGAAGTCAAAACGAATTTTTGCTTGTCCAGATTGGTTGCTAATCTGAAATTTATTATGTGAAAATCCAGTTAAGTCCGGTTGTTTGGGATAGGTTAAAGAAAAATATGTCCAACCTTGGCGATCTGATGAAACAGGTAAATCACCAACATTTTTCCATTTTAAAACACTGGTTCCATTGCTTAGACTACCGGAAGGAAAGCTGCTGTTGAATTGAATATTTTGAATCCCAGTAAAAAGTGTATCTAGTAAAATTGAGTCGCTGGATCCAACAGTATATTGCAAATGATGGTTGTAAAGTCCTCCACCAGTGTTAGCGGCGTTATTGCTACTGAATGAATTTACTTGTAATTTAACTTCAGGAGCGTTCACTCCTGTATAAATTGCATTCGTTGGGACCATATAATTGTATGCGTTTGGACCAATAACAGAAGGACCGCTAAATCCTTCTAGATCGTTAAACATAGAAGTCGAAATATTGGATAAACTTTCACCCTCAAAGTAGCTGTTATGTTGGTCATTAATATAATTCCATTCTATAAAAGGAGCAGCAGCATAAGCCCCGAAATTGATATCCGTTTCCTCAACGAAACGCAGATTACTCAATGCATTATTCCATGTAAAAAAATAATTTATCGTATCACTGTAAAGGGAGTAGTTAGGATTCCCAATTTTATCTGAATTAGGGTAAAGAGTGGAATCTAACCAGCCGTCATTTTTTTCTGCGTAAAATAGAAAATAGTCACCACTATCGAGTGAATTGTCATTTCCATCTACTATATACAAAGGAACCTCTTTCTCTCTGCCAAAAACTTGAATATTTTGTGAATTAAATGTATTAATAGGAACACCCGAAGCAATCAGTTCATTGTAATCAATCTTATAAATTCCAGTTTGAACAATCTTAAATTGGTAGTATTTTTGACTGTAGGTTATCCATTCGTTTCCGTAGGTCTGTGCTTTAGTTTGGAAACAAAAAATAAATAAGCTTGTAAGAAGAGAGAGTATACTTATTTTCATAGGCTTCATTCCTTTTGAACAAGATGGCTTGGCTGATTTAAGCGCAATCTCAATGATATAACGTGAGAATATAGTGCCACGGATGCATTGCCTAAATCGGTGAAGGCGTAATCCAAACTAAATCCTTTTATATTCATACCAAGTCCGATGGTTGGTTGAAAATTTAATTTTTTAACTTCATCGAAGTCTGAGACATATTGAAAATTGGTTAAGCCTCCTCGGACTGAAACAAAAGTTTTATAATTTAGTGAGAATCCAAAATGAGGATCAAACGAAACCCGATTTGTGCGAAGTAAAGTATTGCGTTTGCCGTCCGTCGTCATATCTAAATCTAGTTCCATCCCTAAATTTAGACCTTTTTTACTTAATTCAAATTGTCGGTAACCGCCGAGCATGAGTCGCGGCAAGGTAAGTTCTAAACCGTTTTGCGGCAAATCATTACCTGTATTTAAGAAAATCTCTTTAGTGGAGTTGTCTAGAGTAAACATCCAAGCATTGAACGTAGATGTCGCATCGCGAAGTACCGCCCCATATTTCCATTTATTATTTCTGGAATACTGCAATCCTAAGTCCAAACCAAAACCCCAAGATTTTGCAAAGTCACCAATTTTACGATGTATCAATTTAAAATTACCTCCGGCTGATAAACCTTCAATTTTAAGTTTTCGAGCGTAGGAAAATAAAAAGCCATAATCTGCTGCCGTAAAAACTGAAATCTTATTGTAGTCTATATTTCCTTCATTATCTATAAGCTGTGTTGTATTTGGTATGTCGTCAACAGCAAAGCGAATAGCGGAGAAACCGATGGTACTTCTGTCGTCTATAGAATGGGCCAATCCAAGAAAATCATATTTCGCTATTCCCGCAAAATATTCGCTGTGCATCAGTGAAACTTCTAACCATTTATCAACTTTGGTTAAACCTGCTGGATTCCAATAACTTGAATTGACACTGCCAGTATTTGCTATTACGGCATTTCCAACGCCTAGTGCTTCGGCACCAACTCCAATATTTAAAAATTCGTTTGAATATTTTGGAGCGAGACTTCCTTGGGCTAAACTGCAGTCCCAACTAAAAATTGCCACGAAGAATGAAAAAACGGAAAAAATAACTTTCATGAGAGATAAAATCTTGTCAGTTAAACGATAAATGAGCTATTAAATTGTGTTAATCGTCTTAGGCAACTTTAATTTATGTGTAAATTTAAAGTTTTTTACTTTATTTCGCACCATGAGTAAACGTGTTTCACTTTTTAATATACCAAATATTATCACGGCTTGTAACATGATTTCAGGTATCTTGGCTATATTATTTGTCTTTTTTGGTCGATTAGATTGGGCGCCTTGGTTTATTTTTCTCGGAGCAATTTTTGACTGGTTGGATGGATTTACCGCTAGGATGCTGAAACAGTTTTCTGAATTAGGAAAACAATTAGATTCTCTTGCCGATATGATTACATTCGGTCTAGCACCCGGTATTTTTATGATGGCCGTTTTAATCGTTGCCATCGATTTAGGAAATCCAATTCAAGAGACAAATTTTAATGATTATGCTGCCTATTGCATGAGTAATTGGAAGAATGCATTGTTTTATGGCCCTACTAAGATATTTTATGGCTATTACTTGTGGCTTCCTTTTCTTGCGCTGCTGATACCCGTTTTTTCATTGTTCCGTTTAGCAAAGTTCAATATCGACACGAGACAAAGCGACTCTTTTCTGGGTTTACCAACACCGGCAAATACTTTGTTCTTTACTACTTTTGTTCTGGCATTATCGTTTTATTTCACAAAGGATGGTTATCCAAATTATTTTGTAACCTTATTATTTGAACCCGTCTTGCTTGCAGTAATTA
>JBDNIA010000175.1:0-8314 GCA_041688525.1 Crocinitomicaceae bacterium
CCAATACTAAACCACAGGCCAAAAGTAGAGTATCCAAATGATATTAACAGGATGAAGGGAAGCACGAGTAAGCCATACAAAGATTTGCGCCAATTATATGGATTGAAATAACCGTGAATAGCAAAAAATAAAATAGACGTAATCCAAACGCCAAATAGTTGTTGCACACCAGCTCGGAAAAGTAATTCTTCTCCAACTCCAGCACAAATAGACAAGAAAATGACGTCAAAAATAGTGAGATTCATACTTTTAACTAATTTTTCAACGCGATCGGGCATTTTTTCAAATACAGGTGCGCCCATAAATAGAAGTGCAAAAAAGGCGTAAATCACACCGAATACTATTCCGAAAGCAGTTTCAGGCTTCCAAATTTCTTCCCATCTGATAAATTCTTTTAGTGTAATCCCCTCTTGCCAAAACCAATAGAGGTAGGCTGGAATTGGAAATATGATCAATGTTATAAAACCGAGGATGTAGATGTTTCGCTTGCTCAAGAAGTTGTTTACTTTTGTATAAAAATAACAAGATGAAGGAAAGTATCATTCAATGGATTCGAAGTTTTTATACGTATCAGAAAAATGGGGTGGAAATTTTTGATCAGCTTAAATTTGAAAATCAAACATTATACCTTACTACAGCTTTGTTAATTGGCTTTGCGGTGGTCTTTATAGGTATGTGGTATTTTTCGCGACTTTTTCTCGTGCGAATGATGCATTTCTTGGTCGATAGGTCAAAAATCACTTGGGACGATCATTTGATCCATAACCGTGTATTCAGATCATTGGCGCATCTAGTGCCACTAATGTTTATGGAGTATTTCTTATCGACGATTTTCTTTGCCTATCCAAAAGTTGAGGGACTGTGGACGAAAATTGTTTCGGTGACTATAGTTTTGACGATAATGGTGACTGTAAATAGAGGTTTAAATGCACTTCGGGATTTGATTCAGGAAAACGAAAAATACAGAGACAAGCCTATTCAATCTTATATTCAAGTCGCAAAAATAGTAGTTAGTGTCTTTTTTGTTGTAGCAATACTTTCAACTATAACTGGCCAGTCACCACTTTATTTCTTTACAGGAATGGGAGCAGCTGCAGCCATTTTAATATTGGTATTTAAAGATACAATTCTGGGCTTTATTGGCAGCATTCAGATTGCTACAAATGATATATTGAGAATCGGCGATTGGGTGACCATGGAAAAATATGGAGCGGATGGAGAGGTGGAAATTATCTCATTGGCCACAGTTAAAATAAGAAATTTTGACAAAACAATAACAACGATTCCCACGTATGCTTTTATTTCTGATTCATTCAAGAACTGGAGAGGAATGCAAGAGTCGGATGGACGTCGAATTAAGCGGCCAGTGCACATTCAAATCGATTCTGTTAAATTTGCCACACAAGAATTACTCGATAAATTAAAGAGCATTAATTTACTCTCAGAATTTGTGCCAACAAGACAAAAGGAGATTGAAGAATACAACGTTCTACACGGATTTATTGGCGAAAATTCAATCAACGGTAGACGCCAAACAAATTTAGGCCTGTTTCGGCGTTATGCGGAGTATTATTTACGAAATCATCCTTTGGTAAACCAAGAAATGCATTTAATGGTGCGGCAATTGGAATCTACAGAAAATGGCATGCCACTCGAGATATATTGTTTTTCTTCATCGAAAGTTTGGGAACTATACGAGGGAATTCAATCCGATATTTTCGATCACCTTTTTGCTGTCATTCATCATTTCGAGGTAGCGGTATTTGAGCGTCCACCCGGAGGAGATTTTAGAAAGAATTGAGCGCTCAGTTAAACGGTTACTGGTAAAAGTTGAGACTTTAATCCGTATTTAAAACCTTAGATGTCTAACCGTATCTCCATTGTTAATTAATTGTCGCAAGGATTCTATTCCGATTTCTAAATGATTTTGGACATAATTGGCAGTTACTCCAATATCGCTGGCCTCAGTTTTAACTCCATCTGGCGTCATCGGCTGGTCGCTTACCAAAAGTAATGCACCCGTGGGTATTCTATTGGCGAAACCTACTGTGAAAATTGTTGCTGTTTCCATGTCAATAGCCATAGCACGAATCGATTTCAAGTATTTTTTAAACTTGTTATCATGTTCCCAAACACGTCGATTGGTAGTATAGCATGTTCCTGTCCAGTAATCCAAAGATTTGTCGCGTATGGTAGTGGAAATCGCTTTTTGAAGAGCAAATGAAGGTAAAGCAGGAACTTCGGGTTGCAAGTAATCATTGCTGGTTCCTTCGCCACGAATGGCCGCTATCGGTAAAATTAAATCTCCAACTGCATTTTTCTTTTTTAAACCTCCGCATTTACCGAGAAACAAAACAGCTTTTGGTTTTATGGCAGAAAGTAAATCCATGCAGGTTGCAGCTGAGGCACTGCCCATTCCAAAGTTAATAATAGTTATACCCTCTCCCGTTGCACAAGACATAGGCTTTCCCTTTCCGATAACTTCAACATTATGGTCGGCTGCAAATTGATCAACATAATTTTGAAAATTACACACGAGGATATATTCACCAAAATTCTCTAAACTTTCACCCGTGTATCTTGGTAACCAATTTTCAACGATTTCTTTTTTTGTTTTCATACTTTGAAATTACGGAAATTGTGTAATTAATGTTGCAATAAAATAGAAAGTGTTTGATATTTTATCTAAGTTCGAAAATCTTATGCTTATTATTGCAAGTAGATGAATTGAATGAGCAGAAATAGAAAAGCACATAAATTTTGTATTGGACTGTGCTTAATTGGTTTTGTAATCTTATTAAGTAAAGTGAACGCACAAGATACGTCAAAAGTTCATCTGAGAATAAAACCTTTCGGCATTCCTGTGGCTTATTATACTCCTGAGACTGGTTTTGCACTAGGAGTTTTAGGAATTATGAATTTCAATTGGAAGAAAGATTCATTAAATGCCAGAGTATCCAGTGTCACTTTGGGTTTTGCATTAACTGTAAAAAATCAATTGCTCTTTTATTTACCTTTTAATCTGCTTCTTAAAAAGGATAACATCCGGCTAAACGGTGAAATTGGTTATTACAAATACACTTATTTCTTTTACGGTATTGGTAATTTAGCTGGAGCTTTCGATCAGAAAGAAGAGAGTTTTCAAGTAACTTTTCCACGTGTGCGACTAAGCGCTTTGAAAAAAGTAACATCCAATATATTTGTCGGCGCACGCTTAGCATTTGATTCCTATTCAGACTTGAGATTAACAGAAAATTCAAAAATATTAGTAGGTAATTTAACTGGAATTCAAGTAGGTAAGAATCTAGGTTTCGGTCCAGCAATATTATACGATTCACGCTCTAGCATTTTTTACCCACGAAAAGGAATGCTCGTCGATATTAACAATACCAACGATTTAGGGAAAATTGTAAGTGATTATGCCTTTTCCCGTCTGATTGTCGATGCAAGTTGTTTTGTCTCTCCGTTTAAAAAATCGGTGATTGGCTATAACTTATTTTATCAGCAGAATACAGGGAATATTCCTTTTTATCATTTGAGTATGTTGGGCGGGAATAAAAGACTACGAGGTCAGTTTGAGGGAGAGTTTAGGGAGAAGTATGCGTGGCAAACACAGCTTGAATGGCGCCAAGAACTTATAAAAAATTGGGGAGTGGCTGCTTTTCTTGGAATAGGTTGGGTGGCTCCGAATTGGAATTCTTTGCAATTGAAAAACCAACATATGGGTTACGGCGTAGGTGTTAGGTATAAATTAAACAAAAAAGATCATATTAATGTCCGTTTGGATATCGGTTTTGGAAACGGTAAAACTTATCCGTATTTAACGATAGGTGAAGCATTTTAAAATAATAATTATGAGAGTTACAAGTATATTTATCGCTTTATTTTTCAGTTCGTTTTTCTTTTCACAAGAAATTGGAAAAAACGAACAACTGTCCATTGATTTTTTTGTCGCAGTTAAAAACAATCAAACTGAAATTGCAGATAAATTAGCAGATAAGTTAGCTGAAATTAATAAAGATAATTTGCAATCGGAATTGAATGATGATAAAAAAATCCTTGCATTTTGGTTGAATATTTACAATACCAATGTTCAGTATATACTAAAGAAAGATCCCGCGAAATTTAACGATAGAGGAGCTTTTTTTAAAGCCAAGCAAATTACAATCGCGGGTGAAGTTTTGAGTTTTGATATTATTGAGCATGGCATACTTAGAAAATCTAAATCAAAGCTGAGCCTAGGTTACATTAGCAAAATTCGAGTTTCTAAGTTTGAACGAAAAATGCGAATAAAACGAGTTGACCCGAGAATACATTATGCCTTGAATTGTGGGGCACTAAGCTGTCCTCCAATTGTCCCATATCATTCATTAGTTATCGATAAAGAGTTAGATGTTAGTGTCAAGGACTACTTAGAAAAATACTGCATTGTAGGTGAGAAAGAAATTCAACTACCTGTACTTTTTTCTTGGTTTCGGGCAGATTTTGGTGGAAAAAGAGGAATTCGAAAGTTTTTAATTTATTACGGAATCATTCAAAAAGACGCGGGAAATAAAGAATTGAAATTCTTAGATTACAATTGGACCCTTGCACTGAATCCGTATAAATAGTTTTAAGGAATTTATATAGTTTAGATGCGAAGTTTCTTTTAAATTCGCAAAATGAAAATCATTCTAATTATTTCATTTCTCGCTTTTGTTCCTCTTTTTAAGGCTCAGAATGACACATTAACCATCGTTTCATACAATTTATTAAATTTCCCTGATGGAAGAAATGATTGTGGTACGAGCAATATTAATCCAGCCAATAGAACGGATACCTTGCGAAGAATTTTGGGTTTCTTAAAACCAGATATTTTTATGGCGTGTGAAATTCAAACGCAAAATGGAGCAGACAGCGTTTTGACACGTTCTTTGAATGTTTTTGGTGCAACAAATTATGCTATGGCTCCTTTCCAATATTCTCAAGGTGGCGGAGGTTCCTTAAATAATGCGATGTTTTATAATACGGACAAATTGATATTTCTTCGCCAAAATGCCATCCCAACCTCTTCTAGAGATATAAATCATTATACTTTATATGCGAAAGATCCAAATTTAGCGCAGAACAGAGATACTATTTTTATTGAGGCTTATATGTCACATCTTAAGGCGGGAAGTGGCTCAGCTGAGCAAGCAACTCGCGCAGAGCAAACACAGGTATTTCGCACTTATGTTGATTCAAAACCTTTGATGAGAAATCACTTAATCGGGGGTGATATGAATGTTTATTCGAGTTCTGAGGCTTGCTATCAAAACCTAATTAGTGGAGGTTCCGTCGCTTTTAATGATCCAATTTCGTCTCCTGGCAATTGGAATAATAATTCGAGTTTTGCGAATATTCACACACAATCCACGCGAACGAGTGGTTCAATTGCTTGTGGTTCTACAGGAGGACTGGACGATCGATTTGATCAAATTCTAACGAGTGCAAATGTTCTCTCTGGCTCAGATAATTTAACATACGTCCCAAATTCTTACAAAGCAGTAGGCAACGATGGTTTGCATTTTAACCAAAGTCTTATTGGAGCTCCTCTTAATGCGCAATATCCAGACAGTGTAGTTCGCGCATTATACATGATGTCAGACCATTTACCAGTTGTCATCAAAGTAGCTCCACATTTACCGACAAGCAATGGTTTAGCATTAACATATTTACACAACGGACCATTGTGCATTGAGAACGCAAACGGAACAGCTACAGTAACGCCTTTGCACGGAGTTGCGCCTTATACTTATTTGTGGGATGCAAATGCAAACAACCAAAATACATCAACAGCAAATAATTTATATCCTGGCAGTTATTGCGTTTCGGTAACAGATGCAAACGGATTGTCAGATCAAGTATGTTTCGAGATTGCTTCAATACCAGGAGTAACGGCAAGCGCATTTCCTTCTAGTGCAACTATTGGTTGTGATGGTCAAGCAACAGTTTTGGTAAATGGAGGTACTCAACCTTATTCATTTTTATGGAATGATCCTTTAAGTCAAACTAGCCAAACTGCTACAAATTTATGTTCAGGAAATTATACTTGTACGGCTTCTGATGTTGGTGGTTGTTCATTGGTTGTTCCTGTGACAATATTTGGAACGAGTGGTTTATTGGAATCACTAATTGAAAATAATCAGTTGGTGATTGCGCCAAACCCAGCTATGGATAAATTAAATTTATTCAATACTTCCAATCAGGCTGTTCGTTCTGAAAAGATAGTTCTCCGAGATCTAAATGGTAAGGAGGTTTCTGTATTCTTTGGGAATGAACTTTTGCCAAATTCTTCAATTCAACTGGATGTTAATGAGCTTCCCAATGGAATCTACTTTGTCGAAATCCATGTTGGAGACTCAATCAAGAATTTGAAAGTGACAAAGTAATCGTAAGCGCTTTCACTTTAATTCTCAATTAAAGGGTCTTCAATTGAGATGCAAATTATACATTTTTTTTAGGGAGTTTTGGATAATCGATTTTTTTATTCCTTAAATGGCCTAATTTGTGATTTTAAGAATTTACGATCTAATACCGAGATACGTTCATTGAATAATGCGTTTCCAGACTATTAGAATAAAAAAGTACTATTTACAAGTTAATTAGACAAAAAAATGAAAAAGACATTTATCTATTGTTTGTTGTTTATGGGAGGTATAAACGCGCAAGAAAAACCTCAAGATTATAACTTGCCTGAAATTAAAAAGAGTCTTAACGAGGATGGTTCTCATTTTATAAAGGCAGGAATACTTGCTCAGTTTTGGGGAAGATACAATGAGAATAACAACGGAACAACCGTCGATGGCTATCCTCAGAAAAATACGTCCGACCTTGCTATTCGTCGTTTGCGTTTCAATATTTTTGGTCAATTAACGGATAGAATAGCTTTTCACGTTCAGTTTGGACAGAATAACTTCTCCTATTTATCGAAACAACAAACTGGTAGCTTTTTCCACGATGCTTTAGGAGAATATAGAGTTTCTCAAAAAGGGAATATTACGATAGGCGCTGGTTTAACTGGTTACAGTGGGCTTTTGCGTTATGCAGCACCAGGAGTAGGCACAATTTTAAGTTTGGATGCGCCGCTTTATCAGCAAGTAACAAATGGTATTAATGATCAATTTTTGCGCAAATTAAGTGTTTATGCAAAAGGGCAAGTTAAAGGTTTAGATTATCGTATTGCATTGACAAAACCCATGTCTGCAAGCAACTCATTAGTCGCTTTTCTCCCATTGAACTCACAGCAATCTGTGTTTTCTTTAAAGCCACCCAAATGGCAGCAGCAAGCTTATTTGAATTATCAATTTTTTGATAAAGAAAGCAATGCCCTTGGATACGAAACTGGAACTTATTTAGGGAAGAAGAAAATCTTAAATATAGGTGCTGGAATTATTCACCAAAAAGACGCCATGTGGATCTTGAAAAATGCAACGGATACGTTTTCATATGATATGATACTTTACGGTATAGATTTATTTGTAGAGATTCCATTATCGGAGAAACACAATGCGATTACTGTCTATGTAGCTTGGAGTGACTATCAAATGGGTACAAATTTTATAAGAAACTTAGGCGTCATGAATCCTGCCAATGGAGCGAAAACTGGACAATCACTTTCGGGCGGAGGAAATGCCATGCCTTTGATTGGAACAGGTAAAACATTGTATACTCAGTTTGGTTATAAATTCAAAGATAATTTATTACCTGAAAATGGAACTTTTCAGGTATACGCAAACATGCAAAATTCGTCATACCAATATTTGCAGCAGAAAATGCTCATGTATGAAACAGGAATTAATTGGTTGATTCATGGAACGCATGGCGCTAAACTAACATTGGGAATACAAAATAGACCAGTATTTCAATCAATAATAGGAGAAAATAGAGAAGTGGCAAGGAAAAATATGATTGTACTTCAATATCAGATGTCTTTATAAATTTTTTTCTTGTGTCTTTGTGTAGTCAAAGTGATGATTCATGAATAAAAATTACTTATTGTATTTTGTACAATAATTACACTTACTTTTCATGAAAAAATATGAAAAAGTCGATTTTTACAACATTTGTGTATAGTTTTGTTTCGCTAATTTCTTTTGGGCAAAATATTCCAATTGATTTCGAAGCGAGTGGTAATGGTGCAAATTGGACGTGGACAGTTTTCGAAAACTCATCAAACCCGCCACCATTAGAAATCGTTACAAATCCTTTTCCGATTGGTATAAATCCTTCAAGTAAGGTTGCAAAGTTTACGGCTTTACAGACTGGTAACCCTTGGGCAGGATGTGAATCACAG